>JACCQV010000586.1 GCA_013813945.1 Deltaproteobacteria bacterium
CGTCAACGCGATCGAGCCCGATAACCGTAGCGGCTACTACTACTCGTATTACGGCTACACGGAGAAGAATCCCGAACCGTCGCAATCCGAGGCGTGAGATCGATGACGCCGTTGCACGTCGTCGTCACAGGAGCCGCCGGGTTCATCGGCTCGCACACGTGCGAGCGGCTGGTCAAACAGGGGCACCGCGTCACCGGCATTGACTCGTTCGACGATTATCTCTACCCGGCCGACATCAAACGAGCCAATGCCGCGGAGCTGGCGAAGCTCCCGGCTGCGCAGTTCGAGCTGATCACCGCGAACATCTGCGATGCCACAGCGATGGCATCGGCGTTGAGCTCCGACGTCGACGTGGTCTGCCATCTTGCCGCCCTCGCGGGCGTCCGGCCATCTCTCGCCGAACCACTACGCTATCTGCGGACCAATATCGAAGGCACGGGCGTGATCATCGAGCGGATGCGTGCGATCGGCCTGCGTCGCCTGGTGTTCGCGTCTTCGAGCTCGGTATACGGCGCCAAGTCTGGAACGCAGATCGCAGCGTTCACCGAGAATGATCCATGCCTTACGCCGGCGTCGCCCTATGCGGCGACCAAGCGCATGAACGAGCTGCAGCTGTCGGCGTACCGTGACCTCTTCGGGCTCGGCGTGTTCGCGCTGCGCTTCTTCACGGTGTATGGACCGCGGCAACGCCCCGACATGGCGATTCACAAGTTCGTCCGCGCGATCTCGACCGGTGCTCCGATCACCGTGTTCGGTGACGGCACCTCGCGACGCGACTACACGTTCATTGACGACATCGTCACCGGCGTCGTCGCAGCCATCGAGCGTGTCGAGGCGGGACGCTACGAGGTGATCAATCTCGGTGGAACCTCCACCATCTCGCTGGCCGAGCTGATCGAGGTGATCGAACGTGTCGTCGGCAAGCGCGCCGTGATCGATCGTCAGGCTGACCAGCCAGGCGACGTGCCGATCACCTACGCCAATATCGACCGCGCCCGCTCGTTCCTCGCATACAGCCCGACGACGCGCGTCGAAGAGGGCGTCGCCAAGTTCTGGGACTGGTTCCGACGTTAGAACACTCATCAATGGAGCTGACGGTGAATACGAATGCAGCGACTTCATCGTGGAGCGGACCGCTCGCGACGGCAGCGGGGTCCGTCGCAAGTGCGGCAGAGGACCTGGGCACCTCGCAGTGGGCTTCGGTCATTCGGGCCTGGACTGTGCCGTTCCTGTTTCATGGCATGGAGGAGGTGTTCAATAGCGGCGAGGACCCAACGACCGGGTTGCAGCGCGTCCTGGATCGTCTCTGCGACACGTTGAAGACGTCAGCAGCCTCGGGATTCGGTGCTCTCAGCGCACCTGCCGCGGCACGCGAGCAGAGTGTGGCGGTCGAGAAAATGACCGGGGAGCACTACGGTCGCCTGTTCCGCGAGTTCAGCAAGGAATCCTTCGCATCGGAACCCGCGCGGCTACTGAACGACCGCCTCACCCGGAACAACGTCACGCTGCCTGACTTGAAGACAGCTCGCGTCCTCGATGCGGGGTGCGGCGGTGGGCGCTACTCCGTTGCATGGCACCTGCTCGGTGCACATGACGTCCTTGGTGTTGACCTGTCCGAGCCTGGCATCGCAGATGCCCGCGCGCGTGCGGAGGCGATGAAGCTGCAAGGTGTCAGGTTCGAGCATGCCGATGTCGTCGAGCTTCCGCTCGAGCGCGACAGCTTCGACCTCGTGTTCTCCAACGGAGTCTTGCATCACACGCGGGACTGGGCGCGTGGCATCGAGCGGTTGGTGTCGGTGCTCAAGCCGGGCGGCCTCGGCTGGCTCTACTTGATCGAAAACCCAGGTGGCTATTTTTGGGATGTGATCGAGCTCGCCCGCAAGATCATGCGCACCGAAGTCCACGAGCAAGCGCGCGTAGCAGTCGCGATGCTCGGGATTCCTGCGAATCGCATCTTCTACATGCTCGATCACGTGATGGTGCCGATCAATCTGCGGCTCACGACGGAAGAGATCACGGCAGAGCTCAAGAAGGGCGGCGCCCGCGACATCCGCCGGCTGACACGCGGCACCGACTTCGATCGGGTCGAGCGCATCTACCAGAAAGACTCCTACGCGGTCGAAAAGTACGGTGCCGGCGAGCATCGATTCGTTTTCACCAAATAGCGTGGATGAAGGCACTTCCCCGCGTGACGCCGCTGGTCTCGATCATGCTGCCCTGCTTCAACTCGCAGGACACGCTGCCGCTCGCTCTCGCGTCGTGCATCGGGCAGTCCATCGATGACTGGGAGTGCGTGTGCCTCGACGATGGCTCCACGGATCGAACCTCGGAGATCCTCGAGTATGCGGCCGCGCGTGATTCCCGGTTCCGGATCGACCGGTTCACGGTCAATCAGGGGCGCGGCGCTGGACGGCAGCGCATCCTGGAGCTCGTGCGCGGTGAATACCTCGCGTTCCTGGACTCCGACGACTGGATGTACCCGGAGCGCCTCGCACGTGAGGTCCGGTGGCTGGAAGCCGACTCCAAGATCGCTGCCGTAAGTGCCTGCGCTGCAGTAACAGATGGACCAGATGTTCTTGTCGGTGTGCAACGCCCGCGTGCTCCACACGCGCTGCCGACCGTCGCGATGTTCGATCGCCCCGTGCCTCCACCGCTCGTGTTCCCCACGTCCATGATCCGGACGGACCTCGCGAAGGCCACAGGCTTTGATCCAGCCTTTCGCCGCTCGCAGGACTCCGACTTTCTGATCAGGGCGCTGCTCGGCAAGCACTACGCCCTCGGATCCGAAATCTTGTACGCCTACTCGCAGGCCAGCGCAGCGAACCTCGAACGAACTCTCGAGGGCTATCACTACCGCATGCGATCTCATCTCCGGCACTGGCAAGCCCATCCGGTGCGGGTCATGCGCACTCTCTCGGAGACGGGCGCGAAGATCCTCGCGTATCGAGCCGCCGGACTGCTGGGCATGGAGAGCTCCTTGATTCATCGCCGATGGGATGCCTTCGACGAAGGTCACCGGCACGAGTTCGCCGCTGCTCTCGCGCAAGTTCGCGTGGCCGAATCGGCGCTGTTCGAATCGGCTCAGCCCGCGACTGGTAGCCCGTAACATGTGCGGCATCGTCGGCGCGCTCCGTCTCGATAGCACCCACGTCAATGGGGAGTGGCTCCGTGTCGCTCGTGACTGTCTGACCCATCGGGGCCCCGACGACGCCGGGATGCACCTCGAGGGAGGCTTGGGTCTCGCTCACCGTCGACTGTCGATCATCGATTTGTCCGAAGCCGGCCGGATGCCGATGACGAATGAGACCGGCGACGTGTGGGCCGTCTTCAATGGCGAGATCTACAACTTCCCCGCGCTTCGAACCGAGCTCGAGGGGCATGGTCACGTCTTCCGCAGTCACACCGACAGCGAAGTCGTCGTGCATGCGTACGAGCAGTGGGGCACGGACAGCTTCGCTCGTTACGACGGAATGTTTGCTGTCGCGATCTGGGATCGGAAGCGCCGTCGTCTCGTGCTCGCGCGTGACATCGCCGGCGAGAAGCCGCTGTACTACTTCCACAAGGCCAACAAGGTCGTGTTGTTCGCGTCGACGATCAGTCCGCTCCTGACGTCACCCGAGGTCCCCCGTGTGGTCGACCCAGAGGCGTTGCGCTTGTACGCCGAGTTTGGCTTCGTGCCCGAAACTCGTTCGATCATCGAGGGCGTCCAGAAGGTCGCGCCTGGAACCTTCGTCGTGTTCGAGGACAACCAGGCGCCCGTTCGTCACACGTACTGGAGCTTCAAGGACTCCGTCCTGCCCAACCGGCCAGAGCGCGAGGTAACGCTCGATCAAGCCACCGATCATCTTCACGAGTTGCTGCGTTCATCCGTGCGCGCGAGGCTCGTCGCCGATGTGCCACTCGGCGCGTTCCTGTCCGGTGGCATCGATTCGAGCCTGGTCGTCGCGCTCATGGCGGAGACGAGTGCACGCACGGTGCGAACGTTCACGATCGGCTTTCGCGAAGCCGCGTTCGATGAGAGCGAGTATGCACATCGCGTGGCCAAGCATCTCGGCGTGGAGAACACGACGATGGTGGTGTCCGCTGCCGATGTCCTACGCGAGCTCGATTCGATCACCCATGCCTTCGACGAGCCGATGGCGGACTACTCCGCACTCCCAAGTCTCGCCGTTGCCCGCCTTGCCCGCCGACACGTCACCGTTGCGCTCACCGGCGACGGAGCCGACGAGGCGTTCGGTGGATACCGATACTATGGGGCCACTCGCCTGTTCGAGAAGGTCTCGTCAATCGTGCCGCGAGTCGTTCGCCGACAAATCGCTCGAGCTGCTGCGCTGGTACCCGATCCGCGTGTTCGACGAGCACTTGCCCGTTCTTCTTCGATCGACGCGGCTGCGTACTTCGGTCGCAGTGGGTTCTATCGGGGCGCGACCGCGAGCTCCGGCCTGCTTCACATTTTTCCGCCTGACTCTCCCCGCCACTCTCCGGCGGACACTGTCGCGAGCTACGTCCGATCGTTCCCCCATTTGCGGGCGACGGAAGCCGGCATGTTGTGGGACGCCACTCACACCCTTCCCGGCGCCTGGTTGGCCAAGGTCGATCGGACAACGATGGCCGTGGGTCTCGAAGCTCGGGCGCCGTTTCTCGATCGTCGGGTGCTCGAGTACGCATTCCAACTACCGCTGGACCATCGCGTCCGCGGTCAGCAGAAGAAGATCGTCTTGAAGCGAGTACTTGCCCGATATCTCCCGACGGAGCTGATCGAGCGTCCCAAGCAAGGGTTCACCGCCCCCATGCGGACATGGTTCGCGAATGAGCTTCGCGCCGAGCTCTACGATCGGTTGTCCCCGGCGCGCGTTGCGCGATTCGGTGTGTTCGATCCGGCTGGCGTTCAGAAACTTCTCCGAGATCAGACGAGCGGTGCCGCAGATCACACCCAGCTCCTGTGGGCCCTGTTTCATCTCGATCGTTGGTATGACGCGTACATCGAGAGCCCGAAGGGCATCAGCTCGGCGGCGTGACAGCGTCGATCTCAGCTCGCACGTAACGCGAGCATTGGGATCCTCGGCTATGCTCCGACACCGCATTTGGCACGCCATCGATGAGCGCCTCACTTCGCAACATGATCCGGTTTCCGGCCGCCGCCCGCGGCACGGGCTGCGTGATCGTTGGTGAAGTCGCGCAGTCTCACGATGGGAGCCTCGGACTCGCCCATTCGTTCATCGATGCGATCGCGGACGCCGGCGCCGATGCGGTCAAGTTCCAGACGCACATCGCTGCCGCCGAGAGTACGCCGGGCGAACCGTGGCGCGTGAAGTTCAGCAAGCAGGACGCTTCTCGCTACGACTACTGGAAGCGGATGGAGTTCACAGAGACACAATGGACTGGCCTCAGGCAACACGCCGACGAGAGGGGGCTGCTGTTCCTCAGCTCGCCGTTCTCTTTGGAAGCTGTCGAGTTGTTGAGGCGCCTCGACATGGCTGTCTGGAAGATCGCATCAGGTGAGGTGAGCAATCTGATGCTTCTTGAGGCCATCGCAAAGACCAAGCGTCCCATGGTGCTGTCGTCGGGTATGAGCAACCTACAGGAGCTCGATGCCGCCGTGGCACTCGTGCGTGGTGCCGAAGTCCCGTTCGGCGTCATGCAGTGCACGTCCATGTACCCATGTCCTCCCGACAAGGTCGGGCTCGGGCTCCTCGAGACCTATCGTGCACGCTACGGCTGCCCGGTTGGTCTCTCCGATCATTCTGGAACCATCTATCCCGGACTCGCAGCAGCCACCCTCGGCTGCGACATCCTGGAAATCCACGTCGCGCTTTCTCGCGAGATGTTCGGGCCAGACGTTCCATCATCCGTCACCACGAGCGAGCTGCGCCAGCTGGTCGAAGGCATCCGGTTCATAGAGGCCATGCGTGGCGGCGACGTGGACAAGGACGCCATGGCCGAGGAGCTCTCGACGGTTCGCGCACTCTTCACGAAGAGTGTTGTGGTCCGACGAGCCCTGCCTGCCGGAACCGTCCTTCGGCTCGATCACCTCACTGTCAAAAAACCAGGCACCGGCATTCCGGCTGCCAATCTTGCCGACCTCGTCGGCCGCACTCTGCGGCGCGAGGTCGCGGCGGACACCCTGCTCAGCGTGAGCGATCTGGAGGACGCGAAGTGAAGAAGCGCAGCGTCTGCGTCGTGATTACTGCCCGCCCGAGCTACAGCCGCATCAAGACGGCGCTCACAGCGATCAACAAGCACCCTGCGCTCGAGCTCAAGCTCGTCGTGGCAGCATCCGCACTGCTCGACCGGTACGGAAACGCCGTCAACGTCATCGAGAAGGACGGATTCAAGATCAACGAACGCGTGTTCATGGTGCTCGAGGGCGAGAGCCCGACATCGATGGCCAAGACCACGGGCCTTGGAATGATCGAGCTCGCGACGGTGTTCGATAATCTCAAGCCTGACGTCGTCGTGACCGTCGCTGATCGGTACGAGACCCTCGCGACTGCAGTAGCAGCGTCCTACATGAACTTGCCGCTCGCACACGTGCAGGGCGGCGAGGTCTCGGGCTCGATCGACGAGAAGGTACGCCACGCAGTGACCAAGCTCGCCGACCTCCACTTCGTCTCGACGAAGCTGGCCGGAGAGAGAGTCACGAAGATGGGAGAGGATCCTGCGACGGTGTACTGCACGGGGTGCCCATCCATCGATCTCGCTGCCGAGATTCTCTCGGGTCCTGAGCTAGACTTCGATCCCACCAAGAAGTACGGCGGCGTTGGTCCCGAGCTGGACCTGTCCAAGGGCTATGCCGTCGTCATGCAGCACCCAGTGACAACCGAGTACCAGCTTGCTCGCCAGCACGTCACCGAGACTCTTCGCGCCTCGCGAGAGGTCGGCATTCCGACATTGTGGTTCTGGCCAAATGTCGACGCCGGATCCGACGGCACTTCTACAGGCGTGCGCACGTTCCGCGAGAACGAGAAGCCGACAAACATTCGGTTCTTCAAGAACATGGAACCGACCGACTTTCTGCGGCTGATCTACAACGCACGTTGTCTGATCGGGAACTCCAGTGTCGGTATCCGCGAAGCTTCGTTCCTGGGAGTCCCCGTCGTCAACGCCGGTTCCCGCCAAGGCGGTCGCGAGCGAGGCGCGAACGTCATCGATGTTGGATATCATCAGAGCGAGATCGCGGGCGCGATGCGTCGACAGCTGGACCACGGCCGCTACGCGAGCGACCGCACCTATGGGGTAGGCGACGCAGGCACGCGCATTGCCGATCTCCTTGCCGAGGTTCCGCTCAAGGTCGAGAAGCGGTTGGCCTACTGATGGATGTGCTCGGAGTCGTCACTGCACGCGGCGGCTCGAAGGGCGTACCGCGCAAGAATATCCGGCTCCTTGGCGGCAAGCCGTTGCTTGCCTGGACCGCCGAGGCCGCGCTGTCTGCGCGAAGCCTGACGAAGGTGATCCTCTCCACCGATGACGAAGAGATCGCAGCGATAGGAAGAGCCGCACACCTCGAGGTCCCGTTCATGCGTCCTCCCGAGCTAGCGCAGGATCGCACGCCGACGTTGGCTGTTCTGCAGCACGCGGTTGGCTGGGTCGAAGCGCAGGGCGAACGGTATGACGCGGTTTGTCTGCTGCAGCCGACCAGCCCGCTGCGAACGGCAGCGACGATCGATGGTTGCATCGCAAAGCTCGTCGAGACGGGCGCCGATGCGGTGGTCACCGTGCTCCGTGTCCCCGCCGAGCACAATCCGCACTGGGTGTACTTCGCGTCTGTCGATGGAGACCTGCACCTTGCGACTGGCGAGACCGAGCCGATTTCTCGCCGCCAGGATCTCCCTCCCGCCTACCATCGGGAAGGCTCGGTCTACGTCACGCAGAGAGACGTCCTGATCGAGCAGAGCAGCTTGTACGGTGCGCGCGTGATCGGATACGAGGTCGACGCGTCGACGAGTGTCAACATCGACTCGCTCGAGGACTGGGCCCGTGCCGAGTCCCTCGTGCGGCCTGGAGCGTGACCCGATGTGTGGGATCGCAGCCATCGCAGGTTCGAAGGATGCCGAGCGCAGAGTTGGCAGAATGATCAACCGTCTCCGTCATCGTGGTCCCGATGGTGAAGGGATCTGGACGGATAACGCAGGCGGAGTGTCGCTCGGTCAGCGCCGGCTGAGCATCCTCGATCTTTCTGTTCAGGGTCGCCAGCCCATGACGAGCGCCAATGGCCGCTTCGTACTGACCTACAATGGCGAGGTCTACAACTATCGAGAGCTGCGCTCCGAGCTTGCCGACTATCCGTTTCACTCGCAGACCGACACCGAAGTCGTGCTCGCCGCGTGGGTCCGGTGGGGCGAGGCATGCCTGGACCGGCTGATCGGAATGTTCGCCTTCGTGGTCTGGGATACGCACGCGCGCACGCTGATCGCCGTCCGCGATCGCTTCGGCGTCAAGCCGCTGTATGTCGCCTCGCTCGAAGAGGGTGGGATCGCACTGGCGAGCGAGATCAAGGCGCTGCACACCGCCGGTGTGCCGGCGACGGCGGATCCCGTCACGTGGTCGACCTATCTCGCAACGGGCCTCCACGAACACTCGACTCGTACGTTCTGGAGCGGAGTGTCAGCGGTTCCAGCCGGCACGATCTTGCACTGGGAAGCCGGCAAGCCCGCGACGCTGCGCCGGTGGTACGACCTCGCCGCGCGAGTCGGCCAGGACGTGGATCCGCGGAGCGAAGCAACGGTTCGCGAGGAATACCTCGGACTCCTCGAGGACAGCGTTCGCCTGAGGTTCCGCTCGGATGTCCCCGTCGGGATCAACCTGTCCGGTGGTCTCGACTCGTCGACCCTCCTCGGGGTCGTGCGCGCAGTGCAGGGAGCGGACAGCGATGTGAAAGCATTCACATTCGTCTGTGACGACGAGCGATACGATGAGCTGCCCTGGGTGCAAGGCATGCTCGAGCAGACGAAGCACTCCCTCATCACGTGCACTCTGAGGCCTGACGAGGTTCCTGCCCTGGCAGCGCGCATGATGGTTGCGCAAGAGGAGCCGTTCGGCGGCCTTCCGACGCTCGCATACGGAAAGATCTTCGAGGCTGCGCGTGCCGCCGGAGTGATCGTGCTCCTCGACGGACAGGGCATGGATGAGCAGTGGGCCGGGTACGATTACTACCGCTCGGTCACAGATGATAAGAAACCCGCGCCGATCGTGCAGGGCGCGAAAGATCCGGCGGTTCGTCCAGAATGTCTCACCCCTGATCTCAGACGGCTCGTCGAGCCCTTCACTCCTCCGTCTCCGTTTCCTGATCGGCTCCGCAATCTCCAGCTACGGGACGCACTACATACCAAGATCCCGCGTGCCCTCCGATTCAACGATCGTGTATCGATGGCTGCATCGACCGAGCTCCGCGAACCCTTCCTGGACCACCGTCTGTTCGAGCTTGCGATGAAACAGCCCGCCGATCGCAAGATCCGCGGCGACGTTGGCAAGCACCTCCTTCGAGAGATCACGACGAGCCTGGTTCCCGCGGGACTACGACTCGCGCCCAAGCGGGCATTGCAGACCCCGCAGCGCGAGTGGCTGCGGGGGCCTCTGCGCTCGTGGGCGGGCGAACAGATCGAGGCAGGTCTGGCGGCTCACTCCGACTGGTTTGACATTCCCGCGGCTCACCACGCGTGGAACAGCTACGTCGCAGGCGAAGGTGACAACAGTTTTTGGGTCTGGCAGTGGCTCTCTGTGGGTCTCGCCGCGCAACGAGGAGAATTGTCGTGAAGGTCGTCATTCTTGCCGGCGGACTAGGAACACGAATCAGCGAGGAAACCCAGGTCAGGCCGAAGCCCATGGTGGAGCTCGGCGGCAAACCGATCCTTTGGCACATCATGAAGACCTACTCGCACTGGGGCTTCAACGACTTCGTCGTGTGCCTCGGCTATCGCGGGTACATGATCAAGGAGTACTTCGCGAACTACTTCGTCCACACCTCCGACATGACGTTCCATCTCGCGGAGAACCGCGTGGAGGTTCACGCGCAACACTCGGAACCATGGCGAGTGACGCTCGTCGACACCGGGGATCAGACTCAGACCGGCGGTCGACTGAAGCGGGTGCAGAAGTATCTGGGCGACGAGGATTTCTGTTTCACCTACGGCGACGGGTTGAGCAATGTGAATGTGCGTGAGCTGGTCGACTTCCATCGCGCGCAAAACTGCATCGCGACGATCACCACGGTTCAACCTCCGGGTCGGTTCGGAATGTTGACGATGGAGGACCGAAAGATCACTGGGTTCCAGGAGAAGCCGCAGGGCGATGGCTCCTGGATCAATGGCGGCTTCTTCGTGCTGCGTCCCCAGGCGATCGATTACATCGAGAACGACTCGACGATCTGGGAGCGCCGTCCCCTCGAGAAGCTGGCCGCCGAGGGCCAGCTGTCAGCGTTCGTCCACAAGGGCTTCTGGCATCCGATGGACCACCTGCGCGACAAGGTCCTCCTCGAGGAGCTATGGGCGTCCGGCAAGGCACCATGGAAAGTCTGAGAGTGATGACCGGCTTCTGGCGGGACAAACGGGTTCTTCTCACGGGGCACACGGGGTTCAAGGGCTCATGGCTCTCGCTGTGGCTCGCGGAGCTTGGCGCGAAGGTCGTTGGTTTCGCACTCGCGCCCTCGGGTACGCCCAACCTGTTCGATCAGGCGCGCGTCGGCGAACGTGTTCAGTCGATCATCGGCGACATCCGCGACCCGGATCACGTGGCGCAGGTGATGCGCGACGCCCAGCCCGAGATCGTGTTGCACCTCGCAGCGCAGTCGCTGGTCCGCACATCCTACGAAGCTCCGGTCGAGACGTTCGCCGTCAACGTCATGGGCACGACGCATGTTCTCGAAGCGGCGCGGCACGTCGGCTCGGTCCGCTCCGTGGTCGTCGTCACCACCGACAAGTGTTACGAGAACCGCGAGTGGCTGTGGGGATATCGCGAGGGAGACGCCCTGGGTGGTCACGACCCCTACTCGACGAGCAAGGCATGCGTGGAGCTCGTTACCTCGGCGTACCGCCGGTCCTTCTTCACGAAGGGCGATATCGGCGTCGCGTCTGCGCGCGCCGGTAATGTCATCGGCGGCGGCGATTGGGCGAAGGACCGGATCGTTCCCGACATGGCGCGTGCCGCGCTTGCTGGCGAATCCGTGCTCGTGCGCAACCCGCGAAGCACACGACCCTGGCAGCACGTCCTCGACGTCTTGCACGGATATCTCCTGCTCGCCGAGCGGCTCCACGGCGATCCAGCCCGTCACGCCGATGCGTGGAACTTCGGCCCCGCCGCGGAGGACGTTCGCGCTGTCGGCGATCTCGCGGATGCCGTGTGCTCGCGGTGGGGAGGCGGGACGAGATGGCACCATGAAGCCGTCATCCAGCCCCACGAAGCAGGCGCGCTGACCCTCGACGCGACGAAGGCGAGGACGTTGCTCGGCTGGAGGCCCACGCTCCGGTTCGAACAAGCCGTTCAATGGAGTATCGACTGGTACAAGGCACATGGCGATCGTTCGGACCTGGCCGCCACGACGCTCGGCCAGATCCAGCGATTTCAGGAGCTCGCGTCGTGAACTGTCGTTTTTGTGAACGTCCTCTCCGCCACTCCCTGGTCGATCTCGGTATGCAGCCGCTATCGAATTCGTATGTCGACGCGACACGCGCCGAGGCGATGGAGCCCTTCTATCCTCTGCATGCGCGGGTGTGCGAGGACTGCTTGCTGGTGCAGCTACCGGTGTTCGAAGCCCCGGAGCAGATCTTCACCGACTACGCCTATCTCTCGTCGGTATCGAAGAGCTGGCTCGAGCACTGCGATCGATTCGCGCAGACGATGCACGACATGCTTCGTCTGGGCAGCAACGACCTGGTGGTCGAGGTGGCGAGCAACGACGGCGGTCTGCTTCAGTGCTTCCGGACCCGCGATATCCGCGTGCTCGGCATCGAGCCCGCCGCGAACGTAGCCGACATCGCGCGTGCTGCTGGCGTGGACACCGTCGCTCGGTTCTTTGGTTCCGCGCTTGCGACCGAGCTCAAGTCGAAGGGCACGTCGCCGCGGCTCCTCGTTGGCAATAACGTGCTCGCCCACGTACCAGATCTGAACGACTTCGTGCGCGGCCTACAGACCTTGCTCGCGCCGGATGGCGTCTTGTCGATGGAGTTTCCGCACCTGTTGCAGCTGATGCAGGGCAACCAGTTCGACACAATCTATCACGAGCACTTTTCGTACCTGTCGCTACTCACGGTCAGTCGCGTGTTCGCACACCACGGGCTCCGCGTGTTCGACGTGGTGACACTGCCGACCCATGGTGGATCGATCCGCGTCCTCGCCTGTCAAAGTGGCTTCACCGGGCTGGCCACGACGGAACGGGTTAACAACGTGCTCGAGGTCGAGCGGGCTGCTGGGCTCACCAGCATGGCGACCTACGAGGCGTTCTCGAAGCAGGTCCATGAGACCAAGCGCAAGTTGCTCGAGTTCCTGATTGCGCAGAGGCGTGCAGGAAAGCGCATCGTGGGCTACGGCGCGCCCGCGAAGGGAAACACGCTCCTCAACTACTGCGGCATCCGCGAAGACTTCCTCGAGTTCACCGTCGACCGCAGCCCGCTGAAGCAGGGCAAGTTGCTTCCAGGAACACGCATCCCGGTGCGTGCGCCCGAAGCGTTGACGGACGCGCGACCAGACCTTGTACTCATCTTGCCGTGGAACATCGAGCGAGAAATCGTCGAACAGCTCGCGTTCATTCGGGAGTGGGGCGGCAAGTTCATCGTGCCTATTCCCGAAGTCCGCGTCGTCTAGTGAAGTTCATCCCGGTACCGCTTGCGGGCGCATTCGTGCTCGAGGTCGAGCGTCACGATGACGAGCGCGGCGGGTTTGGCCGTACGTACTGCGCGCGTGAGCTTGCAGCGCAGGGTCTCGACCCGAGGATCGCGCAGTGCAGCATGTCGTGGAACACGTCGCGCGGCACGCTGCGCGGCATGCACTACCAGGCCAGCCCACACGAGGAGGCGAAGACCGTGCGAGTCGTGGCCGGTGCGATCTTCGACGTGATGGTCGATCTGCGGCCCGGATCGCCAACCCGCGGCCAGTGGTTCGGGGCCGAGCTGTCTGCGAGCAACCACCGTGCGCTCTACATTCCAGCAGGCTTCGCGCACGGGTTCCTCACCATGAGTGACCAGAGCGTCGTCCATTACCAGATCAGCGACTTCTATGTCCCGGAAGCCAGCCGTGGGTTCCGCTGGGACGATCCCAGCGTCGCAATCGCGTGGCCGTTCCCGCCAACCTGCATCAGCGATCGGGACCGCGCGCTTCCCGGGCTGGATGTATGACCATGGTCCCGTCGGAGCTCGCGGGCTGGATCATCTGGGGCGCCGCCGGCCACGCTCGGGTGATCCGCGAGGCCCTCGGGGACCGGGCACCTGCGCTGCTTGCCACGTTCGATAACGCCGAGGGTGTGCCTGCGCCGTTTGCCGACGTTCCGCTTCATCACGGAACCCCCGGCTTCGCCGCCTGGCGACGCACGGCGAGCGGACCGATCGGGTTCGTCGTCGCGATCGGTGGTGCACACGGTTTGACCCGGTGCAGGCTCCACGACTGGCTCGTGACCGAGGGACTGACTCCGGTCACCGTGATTCATCGCACCGCCTTCGTAGCGGCGACCGCGAAGGTCGGTGCCGGGAGCCATGTCCTGGCGCAAGCAGCGGTCTGTGTGGATGTCGAGCTCGGGCCGCAGTGCATCATCAACACAGGTGCGAGCGTCGATCACGAATGTCGCCTCGGTGCCGGCGTTCATGTCGCGCCCGGCGCCCATCTCGCAGGACTCGTCGACGTCGGCGACCATGTGTTCATCGGTCTCGGCGCGAACATCCTCCCCCGGATCCGGATCGGCGCAGGTGCAATCATCGGTGCCGGAGCAGTAGTCACGCACGACGTTTCCGCCGGCGCCACGATGGTGGGTATCCCAGCTCGCCCGATCGAAAAACCTAGCTCATGACAACACCCCGCATCCCGATCGCAGGCCCCTGGATCACCCAGCGAGAAATCGATTACGTGGCGGATGCGACCGCCAACGCTTGGTACGGATCCGCGAACCTCTATCACGACAAGTTCGAACGGGCGTTTGCAGGACACCTCGGCGTTCGGCACGCGATGGCATTGCCATCGTGTACGTCCGGATTGCACCTCGCGCTTGCCGCTCGCGGCATTGGCCCAGGAGATGAGGTGATCGTCCCGGACATCACCTGGATCGCGAGCTGCGCGCCGATCACGTACGTGGGTGCGACGCCAGTGTTCGCGGATGTCGACCCCGATACCTGGTGCATCTCTGCGAGCTCGATCGAGAAGTGTCTGACGCCAAGGACGCGAGCACTGATCCCCGTCGACCTCTACGGTCATCCCGCCGACTACGACAGCATCAACGAGCTTGCGCGTGCGCATGATCTGTTCGTGATCGAGGACGCGGCCGAAGCCGTCGGTGCCACGTACCGCGGCCGACCCGCGGGCAGTCTCGCCCACGTCGGCGTGTTCAGCTTCCACGGTTCCAAGACGTTGACGACCGGCGAAGGCGGACTGCTCGCGACCGACGACTCAGCGTTGTACGAACGCGCCGCCTTCCTCCGTGATCACGGGCGCAAACCCGGAGATGTGTTCTTCTTCAATCACGAGGTCGCGTTCAAGTACAAGATGAGCAGTATGCAGGCCGCGCTCGGCCTCGCGCAGCTCGAGCGCCTGGACGAGCTGATGACGCGCAAGCGTCAGATCTTCGCGTGGTATCGCGAGCGCCTGTCAGGCATCTCCGGTCTCTCGCTGAATTACCAGGCACCCGGCACCACGAACGCCTACTGGATGATCACAGTGCTCTGGGAGCCGGGGCTGCTTCCGGACAAACGAAAGACCATGGAGCTGCTGGCCGAGCGCGGAATTGATACCCGGCCCTTCTTCCATCCGTTGAGTGCAATTCCGGCCTACGCAGGTTCGGTCGAGGCTCAGCGCGCAGTTCGCGAGAACACCGTTGCGCACTCGCTGACAAACCGGGCCTTGAACTTACCTTCAGCGCTCACCCTCGAGGAGGCGCACGTCGATCGAGTATGTGACGCGCTGCTCGCAGTTCTCCGCAGCTAGCGCTGGGTGAGGCGCGCTACTCGGCGCCTGAGCGCGCCAAGCGCTCGCTGGGCGATGCCGCGGGGCGAGAGATAGCCACCTTCGAACAGCCGCACGATGGTGTACGCCAGCGTCGCCGCACCATGAACATCGCTGACCGCGAAGTCATCGCCGTCGAGCTTCATGGTCATGTGCCCCAAGCTGAGGCCGAGATCCGAGTCGGTGGATTTGACGTTCAGAAACGGGTGTGCGGCGATGACCGCATCTGCCGCCTGGCCGCCCCGTCGCATCATCTCTCGCACGCCTTCGACAACCTGCCCGTACACGACCTCCGAGCTCACGGCGGCGTCTCTCATCATGTGCTCGGTCAACAGCTCCAGAGGGATCTCCGGGTTCCTCATTCCGCCTGGCACGTGCTCGCGCGCTTGCTGGTACGCCTCTGCGACGTACACGGGAGAGGATGGGACGAGCACATAGTCCGGATGAAATGGATGATTCCCTTCGTTCAGGAACTGCTCGCGCGGCGAGTGCTTGTTCGTCTCGACAGCGCCGAAGCTGACCCCCGTGCTGTGCTTGGAGAGGCCGTTGAGCCGGTAGGGGCGCTCGCTCCAGACGAACCGGTCGATCGCCATCGTGACCGAGAGCGCGGAATACAGATCTGGATTCAGACTGTGGAAGAACTGCAAAGAGCCACCGGTCGCTCGCCGGATTGCATCGCGACTGAGCACGCCCCAGTAGAGAGACGGCAGACGGGTGTACGGCTCCTGGAAGCCGACGACCTTGGTCAGCCACTCCGTCGCGGATTCGACGCGCCACCCGGAGCGAAGCGGAAGCCGTAGAGTATTCGGACGTAACCCGCCGACGGACCCGGGCCAGTAGTACTTGGCCTCGCGCCAGGCAATCGCTTCGCAGTCCGTCTCCTCGAGGATCCTGACGATGTCGCGGATGGCGTTTGGCAACAACGCATCGTCGTCGCCGAGCGTGAGCACGTAGCCATCGTCGACGTGGCTCAGCGCGAACTCCCAGTTCTGGGACATCCCAAGTCGACGTTCTGTCTTCACGCGGCGAATACGAGGATCTGCGGCCGCTGCAACGACCTCCGCCGTACGGTCTTCGCTGTGGTTGTCACTGACCAGGATATCGAGCTGGTCATAATTTTGCGACACGCAGCTCTTCAGCGTGCAGTGCAGGGTGTCTGCACGGTTCCTGGTGGGAATCAGGATCGTTACGCGACGGCTCTTCATCATGTGACTCCGGTCGACTCAGGCGCTCTGGTTCCCCGTCGCACGACGGAGCGCACCAGATCGAGACAACGGCGAAAGGTTGCCGCGGCTACAACTCTCAATGCAATCACGTACACCACGAGTCCAATGATGCTCTCGAGCACGAGCAGCGCCAGCGGATACAAGGGAGGGAGCGCGCGCTCCAACGCCAGGATCGCGATGGCCATCACGGACGCCGCCACGAGAGCTGGCAAGAATGCGCGCACGTAGTCCCGCAACTGGATGCCGAGCGACGCGCGAACCATCCCGATCTCGACAGGCACGATCACGCAGCAGGCGAGCAAGTAGGCCAGCGCTGCAGACTGTGCTCCTCCTCGGACCAGGACCAGCAGCAGCGGCACGTACACGCAGACCAGGATGATGTGCAACATCAGGTACGCACGGGTCTTGCCCACAGCCTTGAGCGCCGCGACATTCAGATACGAGAGCGAGATCGGGATACCGGAGATCGCGAAGACTGCCAGGACCGGGGCGCTATCACTCCAGTCCTCGCCAAACACGACCGTCATGACCGGCTCGGCCGCCACGGTCACACCCGCGTAGATGGGAAAACACAACGCGGCGGTGACCTCGACCATCTTGTACAACGCCTGACGACGGCGCTCTGGATCGGACAGCTTCGCGAGCGCACTGAATGCCACGGCGTCGCCCGACTTGTTGAGCACCTGGTTCAAGATCTGGAACACTCGCTGTGCGAGCGAGTACATACCGAGGCTCGCGATACCCAACCAGCGCGCGATGATCACGGTGTCGAGACGTCGACTGACGAAGTTCAGAAGCGCGCCTCCGAAGATCGGGGATCCAAAGGCGCTCAGCTCCTTGAGATCAGACACCGAGAATCGCCAGTGCGGTCGCCAGCGCGCCGCTCGCCACAGCGCCAGCGTTCCTACCAGCTCGCCAACCAGGGCCTGGACAATCAGGCTGTAGAGACCGAGGCCGGAGATCGCACTGACGACACCGGCCGCTCCTCCGATGGCCGCCGCCATGATGGTGCGCAGGGAGAGCGCGCGAAAGTCCATCTGGCGAATGAGCAACGCGCCGGGGACGATCGTCAGCGATCGAAGGATGAGCGAGATCGAGAGCCACCGGACGACCGGTGCAACAGAAGCCTCGGCGACAAGCGACGCGATGGGGCCAGCCAGCAGCGCGATGACCAGCGCAATGAGCGCACCGAGTACGGCGTTGAACCAGAATGCAGTGTCCTTGTGGGACTCCGTGAGATCTTGCCGCTGTGAGATGAACTCGCCATACCCTTGGCCAATCAGCAGCTCTCCAAGAGCCGTGACGGTGAGTGCGAGGGCAATCGCGCCAAACGCCGACCGATCCAGGTACCGGGCAAGGACTGCGACGACAACGAGGCTCAGGAGCTTCGCTGCAAGATTCTGGATCAGGTTCCAAGCGACGCCGTGAGCGGACGCGCGTTTCAGGTCCTGGATCATGTGCGCACGGGCGACTCGAAGAACCGCCGACTAGTCTCGCGAGGAGACTACCACCCCAATGCCGAGAGCATCGCGCGGAGGTCTGCGTCGCTGATCTCGGCAGACGTGCCGTACCAGGCGGCCATATAGAGACAACGTAGATCCGGCGAGGGATTGTTGGCGCCGCCCAGGACCAAACCTCGACTTCCTTGCAGAGGAACGTATGGCAACTGAACCAGCTCCTGAGACGTGAGGATCTTCTGCTGCATGTTCGTCACGTCGAGTTTGAGCAACATCGGTATCACCGCAGAACCATAGTTCACGGTGCCACTCGCATAGGTACCGTTGATGCCAATGCGCAGACGGAGATTTCCATCGAGCTCGACGTCTGCTCGACGCCCCTGGATCCCCGAACCGCCGAACAGAATGGAGCGGATACCAGGCGGATTTGGGATGTCCAGGATCTGAAAGACCAGCAGGACCGTCATCGAGGTCGTCGCCACGTCGGGAAGCGATGCATCGGTGTTGTTGTAGAACTCGCGGTTGCTGAAGTCGGGCATTCCCACGGCCAAGCGGGTCCAACCGAGCACGGGCTGCCGGAACAGCGGGCTGTTCCGTACTCCCAGATCGACGTTCCCGGTGACATCGATCAACCCTGTGCCCGACGCGAGATCCTGCATGGGCCAGAGCCCTTGTGGCGGATCCACGTTCAGGTTGCGCACGGCGATCAAGGACGTCCATTCCGCGGCCGTCGCGGGGGCGCCCTTTCCACTGCTCGGGTCGATGGTCCAGGTCGCGGCAATGTCGGGCGGAACGTCGGGGGGCGGCGCGTCCACCATCTCAGCCGGCGGCTCGAGGGAGAACCCACAGCCGGCGACGAGGAGGAGCATGGCCGAGCAACGCACGGCGCGAAGCATATCCCAAGAGTGCCCCCGATCCGAGGAACCCGGATGTGACGGCCGCCGGGCGGAAGGGATTGGAGACCTTGTCGTCGGAGAGCTGAAGGCATACGATTCGCGACCGCAAGTGAGCCATCTGTACGAAGTCACCTCGTTCCAAGAGGTCTACGACCGCATCGACAGCATTCGCGACACTGTCGACACCATCGGCTTCGCGATCATCCGCGGTTCCGTTTCAGGCGGCGACATCGAACGCTACAAGGGGCGGGTCAGACACCTCTACTCCCCGGTGAGTGACGTCCGGATCTCCGGACACTATCAACGCGGCAGCAAGGACTTTCAGCGTCTCGATCTGGGCGAATACCCCTCGTCGTCGCGGTTTGCTCGCTACTTCTTCTTCTTCTCGTGGAACGAAAACGATCAGCATTTTCTCGACATCAATCGCGCTCAGATGCGCATCTTCAATCTGCTCGCGCGCCAGCCTTCGAGCTTCGGGCTCGAAGGCGACGACGACGATAATCGATTTCGCGTGAGCTTCGTCATCCAGTATCCGCTCGGTGGCGGCTTCATGTCGAAGCATCGGGAACACTCGAAGGTGAAGGATGACAAGGCGTACGTCGTCTACCTTGCGCTGACCACGCGAGGGATCGACTACGACAAGGGTGGCGGCTATGTCGTCATCAACGACACGATGACCGACATCGAAGAACATGTCCTCGCATCAGACCTGGTTGTCTATCGAGGCGACATGTTCCACGGCGTGAATGGAATCGATCGCGACAAGCCGGTCGTGCTGAACGAAGTGTGCGGACGGATGATCTTGACCACGCAGGTCAACTACTTCACCCCCTGAGCCACGAATGTCTGCCCGCTCGATCACGATGGTCACGTATCACTACGTACGCGACCTCCCCCGCACGCAGTACCCTCGAATCAAGGCGCTGCTCACATCCGACTTCGAGCAGCAGCTCGCGTATCTGACTCGCTTTTACCGGTTCGTGACGGTTCAGGACTGCCTCGGCGCGATCTACGGCGGAGCGGAGCTGCCCGCCAACAGCGCCCTGCTGACCTTCGACGACGGGTACATGGATCACTATCAGACGGTGTTGCCGATGCTCGTCGAGCGAGGAATTCAGGGCGCATTCTTTCCGCCGGCGGAAGCGGTGATGACCGAGAAGGTCCTGAGCGTCAACAAGATCCACCTGATCCTGGCTGCGACGCTCGATCATGATGCCTTGCTCGAGGAGCTCCTCCCGCTTCTCGATGCGCTGCGACCCGAGTTCGGCTACGAGGACAATGAAGCCCTGTTTCAGCGACTCGCAATCGCGGACCGCTTCGACACCGCGAAGATCGTGTTCATCAAGCGAGTCCTCCAGAAGGGGCTGCCGACGGTCGCCAGGGATCGGATCGTCGACATCCTGTTCGCCAGACATGTATCGACGGATGAAGCAGCCGTGTCTCGCGAGCTGTACGTCAGCCGCGACCAGCTCCGCACCATGGCGCAGCAAGGCATGTACATCGGCAACCATGGCTTTAACCATGTGTGGCTTGGCGAGATGCCCCGGGCGGCGCAGGTCGAGGAGATCGACAGATCTCTCGAGTTCCACGCGGAGCTGGGGCTGGGAGGTACGAAGGACTGGGTCATGTGTTACCCGTACGGCTCGTACGACGACTCGTTGCTCTCGGTGATCCGCGAACGCGGCTGCAAGCTCGGGCTCAGCTCGCGCATGGGAGTCGCGCGTCTCGACCGCGAGAATGCTTTCACCCTCGAGCGCCTCGATACGAACGATCTTCCGAAGGCGGCCACGGCGGCGCCATCCAGGTGGACGGAACAGGTGGTTGGCAGCGAGCACGGATGACCACTTCGCGCGATATCCGACGGGCGCGCATGGACGATGTTCCTGCCCTGCAGCAGTTCTTCCAGCAATCCTATGGGCCCGACACCGTGTTCAAGAGTGCTGACTTCTTGCAATGGTTCCTCGGCGGAGTCTCGAGCGTAGACACATCATCACCCGAGTTATTGAACGCCTATGTCGCGCTCGATGGCGCTCGCGTGGTGGCCCACTATGGCTACATCCCGACGCGGTTGCGAGTTGGCGGCTCCGAGGTTCCCCACGTCTGGGGCGTCAATGCGTACACGCTTCCAGAGGTCCGCGGTGAAGGGCTCGGGCGCAAGCTCGTCGACGTGGTGCGTGCGCAGTTCGAGAGCTTCGGGGTGATCGGGTTCAGCTCCAGCACCGCCGACTTCTACGCATCGCTGGGCTTCAATGTGTTCGAGAAGCGGAGGTTCCGCCGGCATGTTCTGGTCCTCCAGCCGGAGATCGCGGACATCGTCGCGCTCATTGGCACAACCGAGCATCCCGGCGCCGAGAAGCTCACGAGGATGGCCTCGCTTCCCCACACGACTGCCGCGGCGTCGACCGCAGACCCTGATTCCTGGATCGATGCGGTGCCGTCCGCGCTGGAGGCGATCTGCTCGCCCGTCCGCGATCGGGCCTGGCTCCGGTGGCGGTTCTCTCCGAGATCGCTGCTCGACTATCAGACCCGCTATCTGGTCAGCAGTCTCGTCGATCGCGCGATGATCGCGTTCCGAACCGTCGCGCTGCCGCCCACGCGTCACGTCATGACGCGCGTGGTGGATCTGTTCGGAGACCTCGCGTCCTCCCGTGCGCTGTTGCTCGAGACCTGCCTCCGGGCCCGGGATGCTGGCCACATCTACGTCGAGCTCTCCAGCATGGGGAGCCTCTATGACGAGCTTCTCCAGGAGCTGGGGTTCGTGCTCCTCGAAGACGACGAGCAGAGCTGTTTGCCGTTGCTCACCAGCCCCGTTGCGTTCAAATCCAACACCGAATACGTCGGATTATCGTCCCGGGGAGACGACCCGTTGACGCGGTCGCTGCGCTCAGAATCGGTCTACTTCACATCTGCGGACTCAGATCGCGATCGCAGAGGCCGCCTGGCCGCTGGTTGACCCCGCTTCGACGACGACCGGGTTGCTTCGAGGGGGCATCTCGGTAGAATGCCCCCGCGCTTCAGAGCGCCTCACCCAGAGGCAGATCACCATGTTTGAGTACGACGTCTGCATCGTGGGCACTGGCCGAGTCGGCCTTCCACTTGGTCTCTCTTTGATGGAGACAGGAGCACTGGTCACCGGCGTTGATCGCGACGCCGCGCTACGAGACCAGGTCAACAGCGGCAAGATGCCGTTCCAGGAGCCCGGGTACACGGAGCTCGTAGGGACCCGCCGGTTTCAGATTCACGATTCGCCCTCGGTCATCGCGAATGCTCGAGCACTCGTGATCACCGTCGGCACACCGCTGCACAATCACATCGAGACCGACCTTGGTCAGGTGCGTTCGGTGCTCGAGTCCATCGCACCACATCTTCGTCCAGGTCAGCTGCTGTGCTTGCGCAGCACCGTCGCGCCCGGAACGACGACGTACGTTGCACGTTGGCTCGAACGGCACACCAAGCTCGTCCTCGGACGTGACCTCGGCCTCGCCTTCTGTCCCGAGCGGATCGTCGAGGGAAAAGCGTACGAGGAGCTCCGCACGCTACCGCAGATCATTGGCACCCAGGATGCGGCGAGCGCAGAGGCAGCGGCCGCCCTCTTCGGCCGCCTCACCAATGACTTGCTGCACTCTGATTTTGTGACCGCAGAGCTCGTCAAGCTGTTCAACAACATCACGCGGTACGTTCACTTCGCGCTCGCGAACCACCTCGCGTTGGTCTCTGACACGCTCGGTGCGAACATCTTCGAGATTCAGCGGCTGACGAACTACAAGTATCCGCGGCACGGAGTCGCGAGTCCGGGGTTCACGGCGGGAACATGCCTGCGCAAGGACTTCGGCATGATCAACGAGTGGACGCCCTACCCCGACCTGCTGCTGTCGGCGTGGAAGATGAACGAGTACATGCCGATGTTCATCGTTCAGCACCTCAAGCAGCGCACGCAGATTTTTGAACGCCGTATCGTCGTTCTCGGCTACACGTTCAAGGCCGACTCCGACGACACGCGAGACAGCTTGGTCCCCAAGCTCCTGCGCTATGTCGAGCGCGAGCTGCCGACCGAGCTTCGAGTTTCGGATCACCACCTTCCAGATCCGATCGTGGACCCGTCCTACGGGACCGCTCGGAACTGGAACGCCAAGGCAGCGATCGAGGACGCCGACAGCGTGATCATCGCGACCAATCACACAGGATACGGCAACGTGCTCCGTGAGCTGTGCGTGCGGCGCCCCGATGCCTGGGTCGCCGATCTGTGGAACGTCGGAAAAATTGGCAAAGTGTTCTATCAGGCCCGCGAACTGGCAGGTCTCGAGTGAGCACGTCGATCATCACCGGCGCAGCAGGTTTCATCGGGTACGCGCTCGCCCACCGACTGGCGCAGGATCCCGAACACCAGCTGATCCTGATCGATAACTTCCTGCGAGGGGAAGACGACAAGGCATACGCGGCCCTTGGCGAGCGATCGAACGTCACGCTGTTGAAGATCGACCTCAGCGCCCCCGATGCCATCGAGCGTCTGCCCGACGTCGCTGTCGACTTCGTCTTTCATCTTGCTGCGCTCAATGGGACGCAGAACTTCTACGAACGTCCTTACGAGGTGCTCAAGCACAGCACCGTACCGACGTTTTCACTCGTCGAGAAATACGTCACCTCGAACAAGGTTCGAAGTCGCTTCCTGTATGCGGGGAGCTCCGAGGCGTACGCCAGCACGGTCACCCGTTTCAACTGGCCCGTACCGACCGCCGAAGATGTACCGCTCAGTATCGAAGATCCGACGAACGCACGCTGGTCGTACGGAGTCTCCAAGCTGCACGGTGAGGTCCTGACGTGCGTCGCCTGCAAGCAGTTCGGCGTGCCGTTCACCGCGATTCGCTACCACAACGTTTATGGCCCAAGGATGGGCGACAAGCACGTGATCCCGGACTTCGTTCATCGGATGAACGATCAGGTCTATTCGCTGTACGGCCACGAGGACACGCGCTCGTTCCTCTACATCGAGGATGCTGTGGCAGCGACGATCCAGCTCGCGAAGGCTCCAGCGGCCGCGGACCAGATCGTCAACGTGGGCAGCACCGAGGAAGTCACGATCGCGAAGCTGGGCGAGATGATGATGCGTGTGGCCGGGATCCGTGCGCCGATCGAGCTGTTCCCGTCACCTCAGGGCAGCGTCAAGCGGCGGGCCCCCGACGTTGCCAAGCTCCGCTCGATCACGGGCTTCGAGCCCGCGTGGACTCTGGAGCGTGGGTTGGCTGAAACGGTAGCCTGGTATCGCTCTCACCCGAAGACGTGAGGGCATGCGGATCTTACAGATCTCATATGGCGTCGCGCCGAAGCGACTCGCGCCGGGCGGCGGAGAGCTCGGGATGTTTCAGAACCTCTGCGCGCTGCGCGCCCTCGGTCACGAAGTGCACCTCGCGGTACTCGGTTCGAACGACCCGATCACGGACGATGTCCGCGAGCGCACCGCGACGACCCACCAGATCTCGGCGACGCGCACCCCACTCGCACTGCGACCTCTTGCACGAGTGCTCAATCCCGAAACGTTTCCACTGCGGTTTCCGTCTTCGACCGGCTTCGCCGACGCGGTTGATGATCTCGCTCGCAGCCTGAAACCCGCGCTCATCTGGGCAGATAGCGTGTGGGCGCTTGCCGCGGCTCCGCGTGATCGGTACCCGGTGGTGTTCGGCAACTACGATTTCCTGTTCAAGCTGAAGACGGTCCGGAAGTCGACGGCGCGACGGCTCGAGCCTCGTGACCTTCTCGATGTGAAGGCGCTTCGCGCCAGAATCCATCGCCCGGACGCGATGACGTTGAGCACGCTCAAGTCGTTGGAGTTGCGGCTGGCGGGCGAAGCCGCGCACGTGATGTGCGTGTCGGCGTCGGAGTCAGAGTTTCTCCAGACGCGGGGTATCCAGAGCACGACCATCCCGATCGTGGGTCCAACGATTCCGAAGCCCACGGTCGTTCGCGATGCGAAGCCCCGCTTCTTCTTGTTTGGAAACCACAACACGGCGCATGCATCGGCGCTCGCAGAGATCCGTCATCGCCTGTGGCCGGCGCTGGAGAAAGTGGGGGGCCCCGGGGAGTGGCACCAGCTCGGCAAGCCACCCAAGCGCCCCGACCAGGACTGGCAGTGGATGGAACGCTCGTTTCAGCACATTCATGGCTTCGTCGACGATCTCGCAACCGTGTTTCGGCCGGGCGATATCTCCGTTGTGCCCTACCGACATGACACCGGTTTTCGCACCAAGTTCACGGTAGCCGCTGGGTACGGAGTCGTGAGCGCTGGGTATCAGGAGAGCTTCCTGTGCGCGCCCGAGTTCACGCCTTCCGTGAACTGCATCGCGGCGACGACTGCCGAGGATCTCGCGGCGACCTTGCGCCGCGTCGTGGACGATCACGCCTGGAGCTCGTCGCTTGGTGAAGGAGCTCGTGAGCTCTACGAGAAGACCTACACGTTCGAAGCACAGCTTCCCCGCTACGCGCAGGTGCTCGATTCGGCTCTGGCGTCGCGTCGGACCTGATCAGCCGTGCGCGGGCCCGACGGCACTCGCGGCCAGGGCCCGAGTGATGTCCGCGATGTTGCTCGGTTCCATTGCCTCGGGATGGCTGCGCGGGTTGTGCATGCGACCGGGATAGGACGTCTGGAACATGGCAGAGACCAGCGCCAGCACGGCCTCGGAGTCAGGCTTGTGCGCGGTCAGTGCCTTGCTGAACATTCCGTACCAGCCGTCCTTGGGTACGTCATTCGCCCGATACACGTGCGGCAGGATGTCGAACCAGACCGCACCGAAGATCACGACAGGCTTGTCGAACAGCATCCCTTCCCAGCCCATCGTGCCGGTGATCACCGTGATCAGTCGCGCGTCACGAATCAGTGACCAGGTGTCCTCGTCCGGGCCCAGCAAGCGTACGGACGGGATTGCCTTGATCGCTTCATAGAACGACAGAGGGAGCCGACCGCGATTCGTCTTGTGTTCCTTGACGTACAGCCGGTATCCGACGGGAAGCGACTGCGCGATCTCCCGTAGCAACGAGATCTGATCGAGATACATCGGCGCCTGAACCAGAGTCGATGCCTCGGGTTGGAAGTGGATTGGATAGAGGACGTACTTCTCGCCGGCGACCGGTCGTTCAAACAGCTTGGTGATCTCCGCGATCTGGATGCGAGCGATCCGGCGGACGCGCTGACGGATCACCTGGAGCGGTGCAGTGCTCGTCGGGTCATCACGATCGCCGAGGTATCGAGAGACCGCCTGCGTGAGATATCGGAGGTCTTCGAGGCCCATGCCCGGACGCACGGCTCGGACATTCATGCCAGGTGGTGGCGCTGGGTGGTTGCGAAACTCGTCGACGTACTTCGTAGCCTCGACCCGCTCGTCGTTCGTGAGCCCGCGGGCGCGGATCTCGTTGTAGAGGGACTCGACGCGCTCGGACCGCTGAAAGCCGGCCGAGTAGATGCTCAGGCGCTTGGGGAGTCTGGCTGTCCCGATACACCAAAAGGGAATCTTGCGTTCGCGCGCCAAGATGAAGTGGGCGTAGCTCGTGAAACAGGAGATGTCCTCGGAGAATACGAAGTCCGGCTTGATCCGATCATAGGCGGCAGCCACCTCGCGAAGGATGACCTCGGCGAGCCGCAGGATCTGCTCGTAGGTCCGTCCCTTGAGCAAGTGCCGCTCGGCAGCCAGCATTCGCTGGATCGACACGCCGAGCTCCCGCTCGCGGCGCTCGAGCCATTCCACGTCGGGTTGCTGACCATCGTCGCAGAGTGGAAGCAGGTCGCGGGTAAACACGATCAGTGGCTCGTAGGTGACCCCTCGATCGAGAATCGTACGCGCCTGCTGTTCGCCCCAGACGAAACCGCTGTGCGTGTCGACGCCACTGGCTCGGAGTCCAGCGGCGACCTCGTGGAAGAGTTTTTCGTGAACCGAAAAGAAGATGTACGACTTCATATTAAGAGCTCCGTCACCAGCTCGACTACGTCTGCGCGCGCGTTCGATACCATGAGACCGTGTCTCGAAATGCCTGATCGCGCTCAACGGGCGCGCGCCACCCGAGACGCTCGCGTGCCTTGTTTGCGTTCACGGTCAGCGAACCAAAGATCTGATGAACGACCTTCTCCCGACGAAGGACGCGAGATGCGAGGCGAACTAGCCGTCGAGGTACCGGGAACAAGCGCGCACGACGGTCCATGGCACGTGCGAGAGTCTCGATCAGCTCGGTCGTTGAGACCGGCTCATCATCGCTGATCAAGAAGGTCTCACCGGCAGCAGCAGGATGCGCGACGCACAACGCGATGAACGCCGCGAGGTTGCCAACGTAGATCATGCTGCGCTGATTGCCAGTGTTTCCTAGTGGGAGCGGCACACCGCGCTCCGCCCATTTCAGCAGCGAGAGGAAATTTCCTGGCACGCCCGGTCCGTAGACGAGCGGTGGACGAACGATCACGATCTCGAGCGCGGTCCGGGCACTGACCTCGGCCAGCCCACGTTCCGCGGCCCACTTGGACTCACTGTACGGGCTGTGCGGCCGCGGGGCATCCGACTCGAGGTAGGGGCGTCCGTCCGATCGCTCGGCGCCGTCGCCGTTCACGCCGATGGTACTGATGAACACGAAGCGCCGAACGCCGGCGGCGACCGCGGCGGCTGCCAGCTGCAGCGTGCCGTCGCGATTGACTCGCAGGAACTCCGCCAGGGGATCCTGCGAGGTCTCTCGCATCACATGGACGCGCGCCGCAAGGTGGACGACAACGTCGATCCCTGACACCGCGCAGGCGAGGTCGGCACCAGGACCGAGATCACGGATGAAGATCTCTTCATCCGTGCTTACGGGCTCGCCTGTGCCCGGGCGCCGGAGGGCTGCACGCACGAAGTGTCCATTCGCTCGCAGCGTGGAGCAGACGGCACGTCCCACAAAACCACTCGCGCCGGTGACGAGGACTCTCACGCGAGATCCGTCATGCCGCGCGAACACCGAGGACGTCGCGATAGACAGCCTGGGTGTTCGCAAGCAGGCGCTCGAACGTGAACTCCGCTTCGTAGCGCGCGCGTCCATTAGCTCCGAGCTCAGCGCGGAGGTCAGGCCGATCCATCACACGCGCCAGGCGATCGGTGAGTGCGGGCTGATCGCCGCGAGGAACCAGGTATCCCGTGACCCCCTCCTTCACCGACTCTGCCACTCCACCGACACTGGAGGAGATCACCGGGAGACCGGCACGCATGGCCTCGAGGATACTGCGTGGAAACCCCTCCCAGTTCGTGACGAGGACGAAGGCATCAGATGCAGCGAGTAGCTCGCCGACATTCTTGCGCAGCCCGAGGAAGTGGATCCGATCGAGGACACCGAGCTCTGCAGCGAGTGCCTTGGACGCCGCCATCAAAGGACCATCGCCGACGATGGTGAGCTCCCATGCTCTCGCGCGGAGCGACGCAAGCGAACGGATGAGCAGCAGATGATCTTTTTGCGCCTCGAAGCGCGCCACGGTGATGAGGCGGACAGGAGCGCCCATTGCCCCGTGCGTCGCACGATGAGCGGGGTCGACGTCGTGCACTCCGTTGTGCACCGTGACGATCTTGTCGGCTGGTGCGATCCGGTGTTCCAGGGCGAGGTTGCGATCGTAGTCGGAGACGGTGATGACGCGCGTCGCGAGTGTGGCGGTCAGGCGCTCGACCCCGATGTAGACACGGCGCTGCATCGCGGGCACACCCTCGGTGAACGACCAACCATGCGCGGTGAACAGCGTCGGGATCCGCAGCGCTCGGCCGACCGTACGTCCGAGCCATCCCGCCTTGGCAGAGTGCGTGGAGATGAGATCGGGTCGAAGCTCGCGCATTCGACGTCCCAGCTCGAACACCGCCTTCGCGTCTTTCACCGGATGAATCGCGCGGACGAGATTCTTCAGCGAGACGTAGGGGACGCTACGCTCACGGAGCTGTTCCGTGAATGGACCCTCGCCGCCGACCATCACGGTGACGTCGTGTTCTCCCATCATCTTCTGCGATAGGTCACGAACGTGGATATGAGCGCCTCCAATGGCGTCCGAGCGAGTGATCAGATAGACGATTCTCAAGTGGGTCTCCGGCTCGAACCGGCGTGGAGCTTGCACGCGACAAATAGGGCCAGCAACACCCAGAGCATCGTGAATCGAAGCCCCTGATGAGCGATCGTGTACGCGAAGGTCGGCACCAGCATCACCGTGACTCGTAAATGCGCGCGCTTCACGACGCGCAGCGCAAACATAAGAAACAGAACTGTGCCCACGATTCCATAGCTGAACACCACGGTCGCCGCGGAGGAATGAATTTCGAGCGCCTCTTTGTCCGTCTCGGTGAATCGCTGGAAGTCGCCCTCGCCCGCGCCAACTAGCAAGTGCTCCTTGTACTCCCAGAGTCGGTTGTAATTCCGCTCCTCGATGAAGCTGGTTTCTTTGTCTCGGTCGATGAGGATGCGCCGCTGCTCCGTGTAGCTCATCGAGTCTGCGATCGGACCACCCAGCGCGAGCAGAGCCACCGCCGCGATCACGCCAAGCGCGATCAGCCGTGGATTCGAGAACACCAACAGAACGAACAGAATGCCGATACCCGCCGTTGCGGCGCGTGATGCCGAGAGGATCGAGAGATACGTACAGCCCGTCAGTGCAATACTTGCGGTGAGGAGACTGATCCGCGCCGGACGCTGCACCAACGACACCAGGCAGGCGGCGAGCAGCGCGTAGTAACCGAGCTGGTTCGGGTTGTTGAACCACAAGGTTCCTCGCAAATCGCCGCGGCGGAAGAGCGACGCCACCACGAGGAATCCCACCATGGCAGTGATCACGAGCCCCGTGATCCGGATGAAGACTTGCCCGTGTCGCTGATACAGCACCTGGGCGGTGAAGAACATCACCGCGTTGAACGCGTAATAGAACGGGTGCAGCACGTAATCGCGCAGCCCCCACTTCCACTGGATCAACGCCCACGTGAAGTTCACGAGGAAGACCCAGAGCGTGAACAACGCCAGCGGTCGGAGAATCTGGAGAACGGCAGCCTGGAGCCTGCCATTCCAGCCCCGCAACGCGAGGGGGATCAACAAGATGAGCAACGCATTTCCCGGCTGAGGCAGCCCGCTGTCTCCCACGTAGAACGGAATCGACATCAGGTAGAGCGCCCAGACGATCAGTACGGGATCCCTGACCAGGATCCGGATCAGATCCTTCCCGTCTTGGCCCTTCGGCGCTGCTGCAGCGAGCTTCATCGCGGCCCTCTCGAGAGCACGCGCAGCAATCCGAGCACGACGAGCACTCCGCAGCAGAGCGCGGTGATCGACATGGTTCTGGACGGCACGACTACAGTCAGCAGAGCGAACCCGAGCAGGATGAGGTTCACGACGAAGACCCGAGTGACGATCTCGATGACCGTGAATCCTCGGTCGGTGGCGCGCTGATAGAAGTGCGTCCGATGCGCTTCCCAGATGCGCTCATGACGTGCGGCGCGGCGAGCCAACGTGATGGTTGCGTCGGCGACATGGTAGAGCGGCAGCAGGATCGCGGCGGCGAGATGGCCGGAGCCGGCGACGAGGACTAGCAGCCAGCCAAGGAGCAGGCCAATCGGAAGGCTGCCGACATCGCCCAGAAACAACTTCGCAACAGGTCGATTGAACGGCGCGAAACCGACTGTCGAGCCACCGATGGCGAGCGCTATCACTGCCGCGATCGCCGGTGCCTCTCCCATCACTCCGAGCGTGCAGATGCCCGCGCAGACAGGTAGGACGCCGGCGACCGTGATCCAGTCGATTCCATCCATGAAGTTGACGAGGTTGATGAACCACGTGATCGCAACGACGACGAGCACGCGCTCGATCAGGAACGGTAGCCACGCCACGACGCGCAGCTCTGCCGGGATGGTCCAGATCACAGCAGCTGCGACGATGAGCTGACACGCGAGGCGCGGCATAGCACGCAGGGTCACGATGTCGTCGGCAGCACCGACGATAGCGAGCACCGCGGTCGAGCTGAGCAGGACCGCGAGCGATGGCGCGTGAGCGAGCGTCGGAACCAGGATCGACACGAGAATCGTCGCACCCAACGAGGTGGCGACAATCGCTATTCCACCACCCTGGGGGGTCGGGATGCGATGCGACGAGCGGACGTTGGGCCGAGCGAGCGCGTAACGGGCGAGCGTCGGGCGCAAGAGATGGATCAGAGCTGCCGTCGTGAGTGCAGAGCCGAGCGCAATCGCAGGTACAGCCAACGCCCAGAACGCCACAGGAGAATCAGGCAGCACGTCGCGTTCTGCCTCGTCGCACTCAGTTCGGCCGCGCGAACATGAGGTCCGCCTCGAAGCGCGCCGTTGCACGCGCGGGTCGCGCAACCTTGTACTCGGGCACGAGATCGCCAAGCGCGCCGCGGACCAGGTCGGAATCCGTGCCGCCTGCGAGCTCCAGTAGCATCGTCACTGCGGACGCGACAGCGTCGAGCTCCTGACGCATGACGCGGCCGATGAAGACCTTGGGGTGCTTCGTCTTGTCGGCCTGCTCTGCGTCAGTGGACAGCTCTTCCATGAGCTTCTCGCCGGGGCGAACGCCACAGAACTCGATCTTGATATCCTCGTCGGGGCGGAGGCCCGACAGGATGATCAGGTCTCGCGCGAGATCCACGATGCGAACTGGATCTCCCATATCGAGGATGAAAATCTCGCCGCCGTGTCCCATCGCTCCTGCTTGCAGCACGAGCTGACTCGCTTCGGGTATCGTCATGAAGTACCGCTTCATGTCGGGATGAGTGACCGTGACAGGGCCGCCCTTTGCGATCTGCTCGCGAAAGATCGGAATCACGCTGCCTGCGGAGTCGAGAACGTTACCGAATCGCACCGTCACGAATCGCGTGCTGGATCGCTCGGATAGCGCCTGCAAGTAGATCTCGGCGACGCGCTTCGTCGCTCCCATGACGGAGCTAGGATTGACGGCCTTGTCGGTCGAGATGAGCACGAACCGTTGGACGCCAAAGCGATGCGCCAGATCGGCCACGATCCGGGTCCCGCCGACGTTGTTCTTGACGGCCTCGCCCGGGTTCCACTCCATCATCGGCACGTGCTTGTGTGCGGCCGCATGAAACAGGAGCTCTGGCTTGGACGCGGCCATGACCTGTTCCATCCGAGCGGCGTCACATACGTCGGCCACACGGGGATCGATGGGCACGTGAGGGAACGCGGCTGCGAGCTCGCGATGAATCTCGAACAATGCGTTCTCGTACCGCTCGACGAGGACCAGCCGCTCGGGTCCGAACCGACAGACCTGCCTACACAGCTCCGAGCCAATGCTGCCGCCGGCCCCTGTGACCAGCACGACGCGGCTGCGGATCGCAGCACCGACGATGTCTTCATCGAGCTGGACGGGTTCGCGACCGAGGAGATCCTCGATCGCTACCTCGCGAATGCGCGACAGGTTCACCTTGTCGCCGACGATCTCGTACATGCCGGGGATGATCTTTGTCTCGAGCTCCGCATCCCGACACAGCTCGGAGATCGCGCGGACCTGCTGGCCCGACGCATTCGCGATCGTGATCAACGCTCGGCTGACGCGCTTGCGTTCGGCGATTGCGCCGACATCCTTGATCGAGCCGAGCACCGAGAGCCCACCGATGCTGGTGCCGATCTTCGTCGGATCGTCGTCGAGGAATCCGACGGGATGGAGATTGAGGTCAGGTCGATTCGCGATCTCGCGCGCGACCATCACGCCGGCCTGTCCCGCTCCGATCAACAGGACGCGGCGGCGCTCCGGCCCGACGGTCTGCTGATGCCGCTCGATCGATTCACCATGGAGCCGGCGGAGCGCACGCGCGCCCGACAGGCCTACAAACGCCATGACAAAGGTCATCGCGAGGACGCCGAGCGGAATTAGCACCGCTTCCATGTGGATCGAGACGCGATGTCCGAGCAGACGGACGACGACGAGCAGTGCAGTGGAAGCAGACGCAGCCAGCAGCAGCCGGGACGCGTCGCCCATGTTGAAGTAGCGCCACGACATCCGGGGCACCCCGAACGCGGCGAGGCCGGCGTAGTGCAGCAGCACCACGTACGGCCAGGTGATCAGCAGCGTCTTCAAGAACGACGCCGGAATCGCGAACTCGAAGCGGAACAAGAACGCGAACCAGTACGCGATCGACAGGATCGCGACATCGAGCGCGACCTGCACCGTTCTGTTCAGGAACCGTCGGGACATCGGAGGTTAGTGGTGGTGAACCACATAGTGTTCATCGACCAATTCGGGAGTCGCCACCAGCACAAACGGACGTCCTCACCGATAGACGCCCTCACGGAGCGCCTGTCGACTACCGAATGAGCCTCAGCTTTGGAGCGGCTCAGGCGAACGGAGACGCGTAGCCAGGCGGTTCCACATCCTCGAACGTCGGCTCGAAGGGGTCGGTCGTCGTGGGGTCGTCCGGGAAGTCGGGATGGGAGACGTCGACGTCGGACTCCTGCTTGTACAGCTCTGGGACGCCGATGCAGGCCTCGGTGGCGCCGCGCAGCTTCTTGATCTCTTCCGCCGTCGAGCGAAGCACCCCATACGAGGGGGCCGCCCCTGCAGTGTTGCTGGCGCTGGTAGAAGCGGAAAATTGCTGCTTCTCCTGGTCGTAGATGTTTTGCTGCGCCTTCAGCTCGACCAGCCGGTCGTTCACGCAGGTCAACTTGACGACGTCCTTGTCCTTACGGGCCACGTCGCGGAGCTGGAACATCTTGCGCGCGTCGTCGGCGATCTGGATCTCGAGCGTGGCCACTCCCTCGACCATCTGCGGGATCGAGAGGTTCACCGACGCACCCACCGCCGCTGCGGGCGGATCGCTCGGCGGCGGAGCCGGCGGGGTCTGCGCGTGGACTGTCACAGCCGCGAACATCGCGAGTGCGCCTACGTACTTCGTGAGGGATATCCAACGCATGACCAAACGCCTTGCTGAAAACTACGTCAATCCTTCGGCTGAGTCAATCGAAGGGACGTGAGTAGGATGCCACGGTGCCTGGTGACGTTCACGTGGATCTGGCATGAACTCCCTGGTGGCTCACTGCATCTCACTCTGGTCCATGAGAGCCATCATGCTCGCCCTGACCGTGGTGCTCGCCGTGGGCGTCGCCGCGTGTGGCGACAACCCTCCTGTGGTCTATCCCACGGTCGCGCCGTTTGATGACAGCAAGCTCGCGCTCGGACCTGGAGACAAGATCGAGCTGACGATTTTCTACGGCTCCGAGGAGAGCAAGGCGACGTACACGCTCGATGGCTCCGGCCAGCTCGAGGTCCGGTTCATCGGGAGTGTCGAGGCAAAGGGCAAGACCGCGCGCGAGACGCAGGAGATGATCCGGTCGCGGCTCGCAGATGGGTACCTCAAGGATCCTGTGGTTTCCCTGACCGTCGTCGAGATCAACTCGCTCAAGTGTTCCGTGTTCGGTCAGGTCGGCTCGAGCGGATCGGTGAAGTTCACGCCCGGGATGACCATCACGGAAGCGATTGCCAAGAGCGGCGGCTTCACGCCACTGGCGCGCAAGAACATGGTGAAGGTCACGCGGCTCGTCAGCGACAAGAAGGAGACTTACAAGATCCCCGTCGAGATGATCGCGGCCGGTGAGCGACCCAATTTCCCGATGATGCCGGGCGATGAGGTCTTCGTTCCCGAGCGTCCCTGGTAGCAGCATGCGTCTGCGTGGCCGCGATGCGGTGTCGGCGGGTCTTGGATTGCTCGCCATCGCGGTGGCGATCTTTGCGGTAGGCGGCGCCTTGCGCTGGGCACAGGCGGTCGTCGCCATGCTCGTGGCACTCGGCTTGTGCCCACTGGTGCTCTCACGACGCGTGTTCGACCGACCGTCTCCGCTCCTCGCATTGATTGCGATCGGCGGCGGTCTCACGGCGCTCTCGCTCATACCATTGCCGGGCGGGCTCGTCGCCGCGCTCAACCCGACCGGAGCGATGTTGCGCGAGGACGGGACGACGTTGATCGGGGTCACAGCGTGGCCAGGCTTGACGCTGGATGCGCCGGGTTCTTTGCGGGCGCTGACGTACTTCGCAGTCCTGCTCGGGATCGCGGCGATTGCACAGCGAATCGCCGTGTCCGAGCGAGGTCGCTACTGGCTTGTCGCGTCGGTGGGCGCGCTCTGCGGCGCGGCTGCGGTGACGGTCTGGCTCCACCGCGCGACGGAAGCCACCGCGCTGTACGGCATGTACGAGCTCGTGCACGTGGGGCCTCACCTTCTCGGGCCTCTGCTCAACTTGAATCACCTCGCGTGTCTGATGGCTGTTGGGACCGTGATCGCGATTGGACTCTCCGCCTATGCGCGGCAACCCGCATGGGCGCGTGTTGTGTGGCTTGCGGTCGCCTGCACCTGCGGTAGCGTGACGGTCGCGAGTGTCTCGCGCGGCGGCACGCTCGCGCTCTGCGGAGGAGCGTTCGTCACGCTGGCCACGCTGATCGCGCAACGTCTGACGGCGTCCGCATCGACGCCCGGCACTCGTCGGCGGGGAAGCTTCCTCACGAGCTCCCTTCCCCTCGCGGTGGTCGGCGTGTGTGCCGTGATCCTCGTCATCTATTCGAGTGCCGGCGATGTTGGTCGGAAGTTCGCGGCCACCTCGTTCGACGAGGTCCGCCACTCCAAGAGCAAGTACGCCGCATGGAAGTCGGCGGCGGTGCTCGTCGAGGAGTCTCCGTGGGTCGGGATCGGACGAGGTTCGTTCGAGACCAGCTTCACCCGAGTGCATCCAGCGAGCGGCTCGGTCACATTCTCGCACGTCGAGAACGAGTACCTGCAGGCGGTGATCGACTGGGGTATTCCCGGTGCACTTGCGCTCGGGTTGCTCGGGCTCTGGCTCGCCGTGGTCGCGATCCGGCGCTGGCGCGACGGACCGCTAGCAGCGGCGGCAATCGGCGCGCTGGTGGTCGTAGCAGTGCAGAGCAACGTCGACTTCGGCGTCGAAATGCTCGGGATCGCCGCGCCGCTCACCGTGCTCGCGGCGACTCTCACGTACGTTCCATTGCGCGAGGGCCAGCCACGGACGGTGGCCGTCGCGCGTGCATTGCGGATCGGTCTCGTCGTGGTCCTGGCAGGAGGAGCGGCCCTCTTGCTGTCCAGCGCGACGATCGCGGTCGACGAAGATCACGCGCGGATCTCGGAGCGCGGTGTGACGTTTGACGAGGTTCGGGCAGCGATTGAACGTCATCCTCTCGACTATTATGGGTACGCACGCGCCGCCGACATGTTGACGCGGCGAGGAGATCGGCGCGCAGTCTCAGTGCTCAACCATGCGATGCGATTGCATCCCACGCATCCGGGACTGCACCGGATCGCAGCGCTCATGCTTCATCGTGAGGGTCATATCGATCAGTCCACGCTCGAGTACGCCGCTGCACTTCGTTCGAGCGCGCGACCCGACAAGATGATCGGTGAGATCGTTGCACTCTTTCCGGTTGCTCTGGCCGCGCGCGCGATTCCCACGGATCTACCCGAGCTGGAGATCGTGATCCGTAGGCTCGACGAGCTGTCGCGGCCGGACATCGCGGTGGCGTGGCTGTCCCGGGTCATCGACCTGAAGCCCAACCACATCCGCGCCTGCGAGCTCTTGTACGAACGAGTCTTGCGATCTCGCGATCTGCTCGCCGCCGACGCCGCCGCGCGCAAGTGCAAGGACGCCGCGCCGGATGCTCAGACGCGGCTGGAGCTGGCGCGCTTGCTGATGCTGGACAAGCGGCACGACGACGCGATCACGCTCCTGGGCGACGTCGATCGGTGGACCGGGCGCGTCGATGACAAGATGACGGCGTGGCTCACACTATGCG
>JACCQV010000590.1 GCA_013813945.1 Deltaproteobacteria bacterium
AAGCTGCTCTTGGTCCGGGTGGTCGGCATGCTGAGCAAGCTTTGCCGATGATCGTGGACGTGTACGAGCACGTGACACGTGCACGTGCACGAACGACCTTAACTGACCAGCATTGGCCCTAGCGCGCGTCAGTGATCGAGCTCGTCGAGCTTCGCCTGGAGATCCTTGGCGACTGCCTGCGCCTGGGCGAGGTTGTCCTCGGCGTCGCCGAGCTGCTTGCGCAGCTTCTCGACCTCGCGCTCCTGCGCTGCAGCCTCGCCCCTCGTCGTGCGCAGTGCGGCCTCGAGACGGTGGCGCTCCACCTTGATCCGCGCGCGGTCGACCTCGATGCGCTTGCGATCGGCGGCCGCTTCTTCGCGCTCCGCGGCTTCGCCGATCGCCTTGCGCTTGCGAAGGTCCGCGAGCTCGTCGCGCGATGATTCCTTTGCCGCGGCCTTGTTCGCAGGAACCGGGGGAGGTGTGACATCGACAATCCCGATCGCCTCGAAGCCGGGTGGATCTCGGTCAGCAGAGATCGTGCCCGCTGGATCGGGATCCCAGCTACCGGTCGCGGCGAGTGCGGCGAGGGTCTGCGTCACCTTGCGTAAGGTGCCTTCGGTGGCCGCGTGGCCTGCGTCTCCGAGGATCCGCGCGGCGCGTGCACGCAGCTTCGCGATCGCCTCGCGATGCGGACCGCTCGCGGCGAGTCCGCCTTTCCGCAGCTTCGCCGCCGTCTCGAATAACGTCTCGAACGCGTCGTGCGCGTGCCACCACAGCTGGTTGACGGCCCACGCAGAGATCGTCGGGCGGCCGAGCTTGGCAAACCGCGCAGCGCTGGCCTTGTCGCCTGCTGCCTTGAGCTCACCAGCGAGCCGCTTGCGCTCTGCAACGAACGAGCCGTGGGGAGCTTGATACAGCTCGGCCACGGCATCGTCGTACGCGGACATGGCGCAATCCTACCAGCGCGGGCGCGAGCGCACGCTGCCGGAGAGGCGGGCGCTCACGCGCGTCGCAGGACCAACACGGTGCCCGCGATCGCGAGCGCACCCAGCACGACTCCACCGAGGATCACGCGATTCCGCTTGAAGAAGTGCGGAAGCAACTCGAACAGAGTATCGGGCAGGTTCACGGTCGATTCGGACGGTGCAGCCACCGTCCGGATCCATCCCGGTGGATCGCTCGCGGGGAACGATTCCATGCTTGCTTCGGTCACGACATCTGGACGGTTGGTGGCCATGGCGCACAGAGGTGCAGTCGATGTGCCGGAAGTAGCCGTGCGATTCAGGCGTGGCGGAGGCGATGAACGCCCCACCGCGCGAGGAGCAGCGCACCGAGCGCACCCGCTCCTATCATGATCTTCTTCAGGAGGTCCGGTGCCGGCCTGAGGGCGGCTCGATCAACGCGCTGGGTCACGTCGTTCTCGAGTTCGTCCCACTCGATGACGAGCGCGACGTAGTCCGGGCCGGTCTCCGCCGGTGCATCGACATGAGGCCAGTTATCTTGGTTCGCCATGACCGGTGAGACCAGCAACCTGTATGCCGCGCTGCGTGCGAGAACGCCGTAGCCTTGATTCTCGCGGAGATCCGCGCATGCTCGGTGAATGGCTGAGCAGGGGATGAGCGGCCGCACACCTGTGATCGCCGTGAGCCTGGCCGCCCTCGCGCTCGTCACCGTCATCATCGCGGTGATCGTGGTGGCCATGCGCGGCGACAACCCCGCCGGAGCGGCGAAGCCAGCGCTAATCGAGGACCGCGGCCCACTCAAGCACCGCGTCCCCGCGACCGACGTGGTCCAACTCGATCGCGACACGCTCGAGGCCACGACAGATCCGAACGGTGTGGCCGGCCTCAAAGTCACCGATGCGGCGCTGCGTGCCCAGCTCGGCCTCGCACCGACGGACGTCATCACGGCGATCTCCGGACGGCCGGTCAAGCGACAGTTCGACGTCTACGACGCGCTCCTCGGAGCGAGCACGATGAATGCGACCTCGCTCTACGTGGATCTGCTCCGAGACGGCAAGCCGGTGCTGCTGCGCTGGGAGCTCGACGGAGATCTTCGCGCGGCGCGAACGAGCTCGAAGAGCTCGCGTACGGGTGTGATGTTCCCGGCGCTGGGGTCCGCTTCGCTCCCGGCGGTACCGGATCCGTTACTCGACCGGCGCGGTCAGCCGGAAGTTCTGAAGATCACAATCACTCGCTAGGGATCGCCTCGACGGTGTCAGACGCGTCTGGTACTGAACGTGTGTCCCCCCCCCATGAGCGACGACCTTCGGGAGTTCCTCGCGAACGCGCGAGCACAGCGAAGCACGACCGCCTCGTCCGCGGCGCGCGTGATCTCGCTCGACGAGCTGCAGGTACGCGGCGGTCACGAGCGATCCGCCGAGCCATGGGGACTCGCTGCGCTGCGGGGGAGATTGGTCGAGCTGTCAGCGCGCGGTGCAGCGGCCACGCTGACCACCGCGATCGACATCGTGCTCGAGGCCCAGCGCGACGCAGAGCCGGTCGCCTGGATCGTTCCGTGGGCCACCAGTGCCCGGACGACCAGCGGCACGTTCTATCCGCCGGATGCGGCGGACAGCGGGGTCGATCTGTCCGCGCTGGTCGTGGTCCGCGCACCTTCGGCACTCGCGGCCACACGATCGGCCGAACGACTGCTGCGGTCGGGAGCGTTCGGGCTCGTGGTTCTCGACTTCGGATCTGCAGGCGCCGAGCTCGACCGGCTTCCGGAGCATTTCCTCGGTCGACTGGTCACGCTGGCGCAGGCCCACGATGCGGCGATCGTCTGTCTGACCGAGAAGACAAACGAAGCGACCTCGCTCGGATCGCTGGTCTCCCTGCGCGCCGAGGCGCTGCGCACGCGGACCCGTGACGGCTTCGAGATCACGGTGCGTGCGCTCAAGGACAAGCGGCGTGGGCCGGGCTGGTCACGCGCGACCAAGGCGCGCGGTCCCGCGGGATTCTGACTCGAGGTCGCAAGTTCATGCTCGACCGAAGTCGTGACTTCTCGTCGGAAAACTTACGCTGGCGCTGTTAGAGCACATGTGGTTCTGCACCACGTAGAAGGCAACCGGGTGCGCGGGCTGCACACGACGGTGAGCACGCGATCGATGGCGGTCCGTGTTGGTGATCGTTCGTCGCGCCAACCGGGCATTCGCGTTCGGCATTCATCAGCACACACGGTGAGTTGACGTAGTTGGCTTGATCGCTGCTCACGTTCGCGCACGATGGGGAACCTCTGCACGAAGAGCGCAGCATCTGCCGCGCTATGTCTGGCTCTGTTCGGCTGCACCGATGATGGTGCACTCGAATCAGGACAGGATCCGGCGAGCACGCCGGGCCTCGATGACGACTTCGCTGCTGCGGCACGTGCACACGATGTCCCCGTCGATCTGCTCGAGGCGATCTCGTACGTCGAGACGCGCTGGCAGATGGTGATCGGCGAGTCCGAGCACGAAGGTCGCCCGGCCGGCGCAGGCCTGTTCGCCTTGTGGGGCGACAACCTCGCGGTCGGTGCGGCCTCCACCGGCGTCTCCGAAGAGACGGCCCGCATGGACGTCACCGCCAACATCACTGCGGCGGCGGCGCGTCTGGCTGGCTTCGCCGAGGCCCACGGCATCGCCGGCGACGACCTGCTCGCCTGGCATCCGGTGATCGCCGACTTCTCGCAGAGCGACGACCCTGATGTCCGCTCGGCCTACGCGAGTGACGTGCTCGACGCACTCGCCACCGGCGCGAGCGCGGTCGCCGAGGACGGCACCGTGATCGCGATGTTCGACGCCCATCCCGAGCTCGGCACCACGCACTCGGCTCAGGGACGCGGCGCGACCGCCGACTACGCAAATGCCGTGTGGCGCGCGTCGCCCAACTACTCGAGCCGCAACGGCACCGCGGTCAGCCTCGTGGTGATCCAC
>JACCQV010000596.1 GCA_013813945.1 Deltaproteobacteria bacterium
GCTCGGGATCATGTGCGGCGCGATGCTTCGCGTCGTCCCTGGCGTCTGGTGGAACGGTGTCCAGCGCGCGAGCAACGACACCCGCGTCTACGCACCCGATCCACTCGGCCGCCAGCTGCTCGTCGCGTGGGCTCGCGAGCAGGCCTCGACGAACAAACCGCAGAGCTGGGGGCGCGCTCTGTTCGAGACCGACACGCACGAGCACATGCACCTCACCGCGGAGACCGGCCTGCCGACGTTCCACGCGAGCTGGCTGCCCGATCTGCTTCTCCGCGAGCGGATCGAGGATCTCTCCGAGGCCAGCCTGCGGCGCTTCAACGTGCGCTGGGTGATCGCCGCCGACAAGTCTCCGAGCCTCGGGGATCCAGACACCGAGATCACCCTCGGCTCGTTCCGCATCCGCCAGCTCGAGAGCTGGGACGGAAAGTTCGCGCGGATCGAGGACGCCGCGGCAGGCGATGTCCGCGTGCTCCGCCTCGATGATCGCGCGGTCGAGATCGAGGTGACGGGAACCACCGAGCCCGTGCTCGTCGCACTCGGGACCGGCTATTACCCGCGCTGGCGCGCGCACCACGCGAGCGGCGCCGAGGAGCCCGTCTACGCCCTGCCGACGATCCCGGATGGCAAGCTGCACGTGATCAGCGCGTGGGTCGCGCCCGGCAAGACGACGTTCACCGTCGACGGTCCGCTGCCCTCCGACGGCAAGGGGCGGATCCTCTCGATCCTCGCGCTCGTCCTCGCGATCGCCGGCATCGTCGCGTGGAAGCTGCGCCGGGTACGGTTCGCCGTGCTGAACCGGCTCGCGCTCGAGCGGCGCAGGCTCCCGCGCCTCGTCGGCCTCGCGGCCCGGTTCGGAATCCCGCTCGCGTGCATCGCCCTTCTCGCACGCGGCTGCCGCGACGATCGCGCGATCACGCAGAGCCTCGAGCTCGGCACCGGCCTGCGTGCAACCGCCGTCGTCGAGGCCCGCACCACCGATGGTGAGTGGCAGACCTGCGACTACAGCCGCCTCGAGGCCACCCACTACTGCGAGGGCCTCGTGGTCGCCACCGATGGCATGGCAGCCACCCTCAACGATGCAGCGCCGAGCTGGGGCTTCAACACCCCCGCGATCTTCGTGACACCCAACGAGCCCGATGCCGAGGTCCGGATCCGCCTGCGCGCCCGGCTCTCGGGAACGTACTGGACGGCCGCGAGCGCAGGCACCGCCACGCTCGAAGTGGAAGGCGATGAGCCGCGAGTGATCACGCGCTCGATCCTCACGTACGGCGATGAGGGGGAGCGCGACATCGAGCTGCGCGCGAAGCTACCGGCGTACGACACCTGGTCGTTCACGTTTGTCCACGAGGACACGCTGCTGCCGCCTCGTCCGTTCCTCGATCCACCGCCGGTGGCGGCGCCGCCCGCGATTCGCGCGATCCGCTAGTCGCGCCAGCGGATCTTCTTCAGGATCACATCCGACTGCGACCGGTCGAGCTCGGTGTCGGGACCGAACGCGATGAACAGGACGTGGAGGCCAGGGTTGACGGGCAACACCGACTCGAAGCGGAGATGCGCACCGCGCGCCGTGGTCTCCACGCTCGCGAGGTGGAAGTGCGAGATGCCTGGCGCGACCCGGACCTCGGTGCGCCAATCGATAGGCGCGCCGGTCGCGGACTCGACATCGAGCTCGAGAAATTTCGGGTCGCTCACGAAGAAGTGGGTGGCCGGGGGCACGCGGCCGGTCGCGGCATCCCAGCCGATGCCATTGAGGTAGAGCCCGTGCGGGCGCGGCTGGGTCTGCGAGGCGATCCACGGATCGCCGAGCTGATAGGACGCGGGCATCGCGCGGGGCACGGTCGCCGGTCGCGACAGGGCCCAGCTCGTGGCGAGAGCCGTCTCGCGATCCGTGGGGTCCGCCTTGACGCGTCCGCGCGTCTTGCTGGTCACGACCGCGGTCGCCCACAACCCGACGAGGATCGCGAATGCGAGCGCGCCACGTCCACGAGCGGTGACCCAGGTTGCACCCTCACGCCACGCGATCAAGAGGAGCGCAGCGACCGCGGGACCGAGGTCGAGCTGGTAGCGCGACGACACGCTCGGTGAGTGCAGGTAGAACACGAACAGCGGCAGCGCGCCGAGCACGGCCCACGGCAACAGCCAGCGCGCACACCAGTCGGAATCGGATCGTTCGCGCCGTGATCGCCGCCACGCCCGCACACCGAGCGCGAGCCCGGCGAGCACGAGCGGCACGTAGGGCCACGAGTACGTCGTGAAGTAATACTCGCGCCATCGCGCCTCGTCGGACTGGCCCGCGTGTAGCCCCTTCGCGTAGAAGTCACGCTTGGCGGCGGTCTCCGGACGATCGACGAGGCTCCCGAGGAGCTCGACGCCGGCCTCGACCCAGCCGACGCGCTCGAATGGATAGCTGAACCGCGTCGCGACGATATTGCCCGGCAGCGAATGGATGTTGAGCCGGTGGCCGAACTCGGCGCCCGAGCCGAACCGTTCCGTGTTCGTGACATAGAGGGCCGCACCGCCGACCGCAAACATCGCGAAGCCGAGCGCGAGGTGGGGAAGCGCGCGGCGTCCGTACGACTGGATATAGATGATCGAGCCGACGATCGCGGTCGAGAGTCCGTAGAACCAGACGGTGGGTCGGATCAAGCCGGTGAGCCCAGCGACGAGCAGCAATAACAGGTAGCGCGAGCGTGTGGGGCGATGGCCGAGCAGCACGAGACCACCGAGCAGGATCATCGCAGCGCCGTACGAGTAGATCGCCGCCTCCTCGTAGACGCCGAGCCGGCCGCGAAGGATCGTAATGAAGGCGGGCAACAGGGCCGTGATCAGCACCGAGCCGGCGCCGATCCACCAGGGCTCGCCCTTGCGTGCGCCGAGCGCGCGCAGCAGCACGAGGAACACGAGAGCGAGCCAGAGTGCCATCGCGATCCGATCCGGGAACCCCTCCTGGCCAACCGCGCGCGCACCGAGCTCGAAGGGCGTTTGCCACAGCGGTACACCGAGACCCCACACCTGCTGCACGCCCGTCGGCGTCCATGCGAGGTCATGAGCGAGCCCCTCGGGCGCAGGGGTGAGCGCCAGGCGGCCGGCGAGGAAGGCGTCGACCTGCGCCCGGTAGGCGCCGTGCGACGAGTACATGCCGTGACCGCCGAGCTGGCGAAACGCTAGCAGCAGTGCGAATGCAACGACCGCGGCCACGCCGAGCGTGCGAATTCGCGAGTCACCGAGCATCCGCATGTCTTCTCGCACATTCGACGGCGATTTGTCAGGGACCGGCCGTCCAGGTGATCGCTCGCGCGATCATCTCGACGTGGAGCGGATCCTCGTAGCTGTCTGCCGCGTGCCCGAGACACGAGAAGAAGACACGGCCTCCGTACAGCTCGTGCGCCCACGCGATCGGGTGATAACCGACCCGCAACTCCTCGGGATAGTCTGCCGCCAGCGTGCTCTCGTCGGCCGCGAGCAGGATCGTCACGGGCGTGAGCTCGGGCCGCTCTGCGAACACGTGAATCTCGTCGGTCTGAGCCCACCGCGCGGGCAGGTGCGCGACGATCGGATGCGAAGTCTCGATGGTGATGTCCACGCTCCACACGCCGGGAGCGTGAGCTTCGAGCGTCGCGCCGATCGCGTTCGAATAGTAGTCCCACGCATTCTCGGTAAAATCGGCGGTATGGAGGCCGACCAGGCCCCCACCGGCGCGCATCCAGGCTTCGAGATGGGCGCGGGAGAGCTCGTCGAGAACGTTGCCGCTCGTGGCCGCGAAGACCACCACGTCGGTCGTCGCGAGGCGCTCGGACTCGAAGATGTCGCGATCGTGGGTCGCGATGACCGAGAACCCGTGCGTCGCGCACATCCCGAGGATCGCGTCCCGAGCCGCGGGATTTCCGGTGTGCTGCCAGAGATTCTCGGCTGTGAAGACGATCACGCTCGGTCCGTCGGTGCCGGTGCACGCGGCATCGATATCGGGAACGTCTGCGGTCAGCACCGCGGCTGGATGGCCTTCACCGCGCGCCGGTTTCCGGTCGTTGTCGTCGCTGCAGCCGACGATGCAGAGGAGGCAACCAGACGCCCAGGCGAACCGTGCGGGCATGTTCGATCCTAGCAGGCTACCAGACACTTGACCCGGCCCGCCTCGGAGTGGCATGAACGCCCGATGACCGCGTGCGAGGTGTGTTCTTCGTCGGAGTTTGCTCCGATGTTCGACAAGCTCGGGCACCACTTCGTGCGCTGCAGCACGTGCTCGCTCGAGCGCATCTCCCCGCAGCCGAGCGATGAGGAGCTGGCCAAGATCTACGGCGCTCACTACTACGACGCCTGGGGTCTGCACGACAACGAGGACACGGTCGCCACGCTCAAGCGCCGCACGTTCAAGTACGTGCTCGGCAAGCTCGATACGCCGGCACCAGGATCCAAGCTGCTCGACTGCGGTGCAGCGACCGGCTTCTTGCTCGATGTCGCCAAGGATCTCGGGTACGAGCCGTACGCTCTCGAGCTCTCCGAGTTCGGATCGCAGGCGATCGCGAAGAAGTTCGGTGCAGACCGCGTGTTCTGTGGCGAGCTCGAGAACATCGAGTTCCCTGGCGTGAAGCCGGGCGACTTCGACGTGATCACGATGTGCGACTACATCGAGCACGTGCGTAATCCGCGCGACATCCTCGGCCTCGCGCGCAAGCTGCTCGGCAAGGGCGGCACGATCGCGATCACCACGCCAGACGCCGGGTCGCCGTCTCATCGCGTCCTGCGCAGTGGCTGGACGCACTACAAGCTCGAGCACTTGTTCTACTTCAACCAGAAGAACTTCGAGAGCCTGCTCAAGGACGTCGGATTCTCGTCGGTGAAGTTCTATCCACTGTGGAAGTCGCTGTCGCTCGACTACATCGGGCATCAGTTCGAGGTCTATCCGCACCCGGCGCTGACCGCGCTCGCGCGTGGGATCCGGAAGATCGTTCCGGCACCGATCCGCGCGCTGCCCCTCCCGTTCTCGACGGGCGAGCTGCTCGCCGTCGCCCGCGTCTGATGGCGCGAGACCGTCGCTGGTTACCGACGCTCTCTGCTGCTGCTCTCGCCGCGTGCGGTGACAACGTCGAACCCGTGGGCATCGAACCAGACGTCTCGGTGATCGTCTTCACCGGCGAGACCCTGTGGATGCACCCGTCCAATCCCGTTGCGGGACGGGCTCTGATCCGGCTCGGAACCGACCAGGGCTGGAAGATGGCGGTGACGTCGGATCCCGGCGTGTTCACACCAGAGCGGCTCGCGGTGACCGACGCCGTCGTGTTCGCGGTGACCAGTGGCGAGGTCCTCGATGACCCAGCGCGTGCTGCGCTCGAGGTATTCTTCACTGCGGGGGGCGGCTTCGTCGGCATCCATTCCGCGAGCGCTACCGAGATGACCTGGCCGTTCTATACGGAGAAGCTGGTTCCGGTCCGGTTCCGGACCCATCCGTACCCGAACAACGTGCTGCCTGGTCGGCTGACTCACGAGTCAGAGCACCCGATCCTCGCGGACCTGCCGAACCCGTGGCAGCGGACCGACGAGTTCTACACGTTTCAGGAGCGGCCTGAAGATCTGGGGCTGACCCTGCTGCTCGCGCTCGACGAGTCATCGATGGGACCGGACTACACGAGCGAGTTCCGGGTCGGCTATCACCCGATCGCGTTCACGCACGAGCGCTCGGGTGGCCGCACGTTCTATACGGCGCTCGGTCATACCCCCGAGTCCTATGCGGAGCCCGAGTTCCTGATGAGCATCGAGAGCGCCATCGCGTGGGTCAGCGAGCCGCGCCACGCTACGCGAGCTTCTCTCTAACGGTGATCCGGTGCCGTTCAGCTCGCTCCTCTTCGTTCATGCGTTTCTGCCAGCGTTCCTCGTGCTGTACTGGCTGACGCCGCGGTCGCTGAAGAACCACACCGCGATCTTCGGCAGCCTCGTCTTCTACGCATGGGGCGCACCGCGCTTCTTGCCGGTGGTCCTGGGCCTCGGCGCCATTGACTACATCCTCAGCCATCAGATCGCCGCGCGATCACCGGGGCGCTCGCGGCGCACGCTGCTCGTGCTCGGTGTCGCGCTTCATCTCTCGATCCTCGTCTACTTCAAGTACTCGAACTTCTTCGTCGATGAGATGAACGGCCTGCTCACGAGCCTCGGGTTCTCGACCGTCGGATGGACCAAGGTGGTGCTGCCGATCGGCGTGTCGTTCATCACCTTCGAGGAGATCACGTACCTCGTCGATGTTTACCGCGGCGATGCCAAGCCCGCGAACAGGATCTCGCACTACCTGCTGTTCTTGACGCTGTTCCCGCACTCGATCGCGGGCCCGATCTTTCGCTGGAAGGATCTCCAGGCCCAGCTCGTCGATCGTCCGCATGGCAGCTACCTGGTCGAAGGCTTCGAGCGGTTCTCGCTCGGTCTGGCAAAGAAGGTGCTGGTCGCCGATACGCTCGCGATCCCCGCCGACCTCGCGTTTCTCGCGACGGCCGATCAGCTGACGCCCGCAGTCGCCTGGATCGGTGCAATCGCGTACACGCTGCAGATCTACTTCGACTTCTCCGGCTACTCCGACATGGCGATCGGGCTCGGCAAGATGCTGGGCTTCACCTTCAAGGAGAACTTCAATCAGCCGTATGTCTCGGCGAGCCTGACGGAGTTCTGGAGTCGCTGGCACATCAGTCTCTCGAACTGGCTGCGTGACTACCTCTACATCCCGCTCGGCGGCAACCGGCTTGGTCGCCGCCGCGCGATCATCAATCTGTTCATCGTGTTCACGCTGTCAGGGCTCTGGCACGGACCCGCGTGGACGTTCGTTGCGTGGGGCGCGTTTCACGGCGGCTTTGTCGCGAGCGAGCGATTGCTGGGAGCCCGCCGCGATCGAATTCCGCTCGCGCTCCAGCACATCGTCACGCTGGGGCTGGTCGTCGTCGGCTGGGTGCTGTTCCGCGCCACCTCACTCGGTCACGCTGGAACGATGCTCGGGGCAATGATCGGGATCTCCGACCCGAACGCGGTGGCGCCGATCCCCGCGGACTTTGCGCCGCGCTACGCACTGGTTGCGCTCGCGTTCGGCGTGCTTGCGACGGTGTGGGCGATCTTCCGCAAGTACCGCCCGGCGAGCGGCGATCTGCGCTGGGCGTTCCTTGCGCGCCTCGGTTACGTTGCGTTGCTGGTTGCCTCCGTCGTGCATCTCACGAACATGCGCAGCACTCCGCTGATCTACTTCAAGTTCTGATCATGCTGACCCGGAAGATCCTCGTCGCGTTCTACCTGCTGATCATCTGCGCGCCGGTCGCAGCAAAGCTCCTGCACGTCCGCGAACATCGTCTGGAGGGTTCGTTCGCTCCTGCCCCACGTCCGCCACTGACGCTGGCGAGCGTTCGCAACGAGGAATTCCAGATCAAGACGACGGCGTGGTTCGAGGCCACGCTCGGACTCCGAAGCTGGGCGATGTGGATCGATAACTCCATCCTGTATCACCTGTTCCACGAGACGAAGTGGGGCTCGCATGTGGCGATCGGCGAGTCGCGGATGCTGTTCGAGCGTGACGACATCAACTACTTCAACAAGAGTGGGGACGCGCTCCCCACACCGATGGCCGTGGACCAGCTCGCCGGCGAGATCGCGCGCTTGCAAGTCCGCTTGCGGCGCGAGAACCGAGCCCTGGTTCCGATCTTTTTGCCGAGCAAGACGACCTTCTATCCGGGAAACGTTCCCTCGATGTGGACGCGCTCGCTCGGAGAGCCACGTCCTGCGCAGGTTCATGTCTATCAGGCGATGAAGACCGCACTGGACCGGCACAAGGTGAGCTACGTCGACGGCATCGATCTGCTGGTGAGCTCGCCGATGCAACGCAAGGTGCTGTGGGGGCGCGACGCCCGCCACTTCTCACCAGTCGCCGGGTGCTTGTGTATGGATGCGGTCATGCGCGTCTACGCGGAGCTGACCGGAAATCCGCCCGTCGACTATCCGTGTGTGGCTCGCGCAGTCGTCGCGCCGCGCGCGCACAGCGAGCTCGATCTGTTTCGCTTGCTCAATGCCTGGCTCGTCGGGCGCGAGCGGATGGTCTACGAGGTCCAGCGCACGCCACCTCCGAAGCCGGCAGCGCCCCCGAACGCGATGTGGATCTCGACCAGCTTCGGCTGGCTACTCGAGATCGATGCCGTGCAGTCCAACCTGTTCGGCGAGATTCACGTCGACTACTACAACATGTCCCTCTTCCAGGACGGCAAGGAGGGCTCGGTCGAGGTCAAGCCGCATACCCCGGACTGGAAGCGCATCTTCCTGACGCGCGATCTCTACGTACTCGAGCTCCACGAGTCGTACCTGACGCCTGGCGCATTCTTCGGCGGCGATGCCGTGCGCGCGATCCTCGAGGACCTCGGTCCCTGACCGTCAGAGCTTGGCGGTCGCCGCGGGCTGGTCGAGATCGATCAGGTAGACGTTGTCGATCGCGCGGACGACGCGATGGTTCAGAAGCTCCTGCTCGAGAGCATCGGCGCACTCGACCGGGCGATGCGCGTACGGGCTGTTCACCGAGTCGGGGCGTCCGCCCCAGCACCACAGCGAATAGAAGTTCGAGTCGCGTGAGCGCTTGTCGCGCAGGCGGTCGGATTGCAGCAGCAGGTACCGCGCACCGGTCGAGGCTCGGTACGACAGCAACGGAGACCCGGTGGGTGCCCACGAGAACTTGCGCAGGTTCTTCGCGAGGCGCGGCACGCGCAGGTCGTAGATCTCGTGCGTGCTGTAGTCGATCAGCTCGGGACGGTCGACCCATGACAGAACGGCTGCACCTGCGGGAGCCTCGGCGAGGAGCTTGGCATACGGCTCAGCACCCGCGATCTGGCCCACCGCATTCGAGAGACGGGCGCTCGTCAACCACTTCTTGAAGCGGTTGTGCCAGTTCGCGCGGACGGTCTCGTCCTGCGCCCGCATCAGCGAGACCAGACAGATCATCGTGACGATCGCCGTGGCGTAGTGCCGGAACCGAAACGCGGCGAGCGCCGGATCCGCCATCAATTGACGGGACGTCCACTGCGCGCGTGCAAGCTCTGCCGTGAGGACGAACACGAAGCTGTAGATCAGCGTCCAGGCGAGGCGGGGCGAGTACCCCTTCGCCAGTGCGGGACCCACGTACATCAACGCGACCCCGATCGCTGCCGCCCATCCCAGCCGGTACAGCGAGCGCCGCGATCCACGGACATCACGCCATGCGGCGAGCGCGAGCAAGGCCACGACGGGGAGCAACGACCACACCAGGCGGGGCACCGACGTCGCGAGCCCGCGCTCTGCGAAGCGATCGATCGCGAGAGGAAGGACGGCACACAGCAGCCCAGCAACTCCGCCGATCAGGCGGCCGCGCATCAGCGTTCCCTGCTCGTCGCGAAGCGTGACGATTACCAGCGTGATGGCGAACGGGACGTACTCGAACCGGAACGTGCACAGCGCACCGATCAGGATGCCGAGCTCGAAGGCCCGTCGGCCGGACCACGCTCCTGGTGCTGCCAGGACGCGATAGCTCGAGACCACGAGGAACGCGGGGATCCAGAATGCCCAGAGCTCGGTCTCTGCTTGTGCCTTCGCGGAGAGGCCGAGAACCAGCAGCAAGAACACGAAATAGCCCTGCGCCCGTCGAGTACTGGCAACCGGACCTGCGCTGCTCGTGAACGCGATCCGGTACAGCGCTGCGATGGTGAGCAGGAACCCAAGTCCCTCCGCAAGCCGGCTACAGCGCACCTCATCGAGCGTTGCGACCAGTCCGGTCGCGATCACCGAGCCGCCGAGATGATGCGCGCGCGGGTACCCGATGATGTCGCTGAACCCGCCGGTGTCACGCAGTCGCTTGACGGCGACGAGCCAGTTTCCGTCGTCGTCGAAGAATGCCGGCGCGAAGTGACTCGACCCCAGGCCGACCACATGGATGCACGTGATCGCAATCACCAGGGTGGCGATCGCGATCTCGAGCCCGCGCGCTCGCCCGAGTACCCCGGTGATCGCGCGGAGCACCCGCACGCGAAGCACGATCATCGCGATCGATTGCAAGGCCATGCCGGAGATCAGCAGCGCGAGCTGGACCGACAACGTGAACTGGTGTGCGGCGGTCAGTGCTCCGGCCAGCACGATGTAGCTGCCGAGGCCTAGCGCCCAGACATCCACAAGGCCGGACCGCGGACGGCGCAGCGCGAACGCCGCAAGGCTACCGAGCCCGGCGAGCGCAGAGAGTGCGATGCACGTGGCCGCAGCGGTATCGCCGAGCAGGCTCGAACGCGGCAGCAGGAGCGCGAGCCACGGCACCACCATGACAACCGCGAACACGGGCCACGCTGCACGCGACTTGATCACGGTGTCCTGGCGGCCGTCGCTGGCTCCCACTCGACGAACTCCAGGCGCGCGACCCACGGCTCACCGGGGGCACGCACGGGCTCATGCAAGCTCGAGAACGTCGCGTAGATGTCGATCCAGTCGGTGACGGTCGCCTGCGGGACGGTGACGCGAACGGAGTACGAGCCGTCTTCGTCCACCAGCTGCGAGTACGTCAGCTCGCCGTCGACGACCAGCTCGAGCCGCGGGCGCGTGAACAGAGCGTTGACGTTGATCTTGCCCCGGATCGCAAAGATCATGTCGCTGTCGCCGCGGGCACGAAAGTGGACGTTGCGATTCAGCCAGCGAATCGCATTGCCGGGAACCGTCTCGGGCGCACGAACGACCTCGAACCATTTCGCCTCGGGGAGGCTGGTGTCCAGGAAGGCGGGATTCGACATCCCCTCCTCGAACGACAGGTTCTCGCGCGAGTTGAGCGACCACGCATCCAGGTGATTCTCACGGATGCTGAGCGCGCGGACGAAGGCGTTGCGCTTCGTGACCTCGGCGACGACCTCGGGCTTTGCATCTCCACATGCCGAAGCAAGGACCAGCAGGCCGATGGCCCCACATAGCCGCCGGGTCATCGTGGTGTCTCCAGATCGAGGACGATGTGGCCGTCGCGCTGGAACAGGATGCGATGCGAGTACGAGAGGTCCCTCATCACGTCGATCGTATCGACCAGATACGCGGCCATGATCCGGGAGACTTCGTTGTCCATGTACAGCCGCTGCATCCAGCCATCGCGGCGGTAGAGCGCGATCGACTTGTCGGGCTCGATGTACGCAACGTAACGAATGCCATGCGAGCGGAAGTACGCCTTCACCGCGTCGGCGCCGGCGAAGGACGGGTAGCCGGGATCCCAGGCGCACCAGCCCGGCATGTCGATGATCAGGATGTCGTTGCGCGTGAAGTCGAGGTAGCCGGCGGCATCGAGCATCGTCATGACGCGTGCGCCGGGCGGGATCGAGCGCTGGAGATCTGCGTACAGATCGGCGACGACGTCGGTCTTCCTCGGCTTGCGATCCATCGAGATCGTGATCTTCAGGTCGGAGATGATCGTGCGGTAGCGCCAGCGGAGCTCGGTTCTCGTCTCGAGCACCTGGAACAACAACGAGGCGAGCACGACCCAGCGTGCGAGCCAGCCGAGCCTCAGGGTTCGCCGATTCACCGGTGACGGTGCGACCTCTGCAGCCAGCATCATCGTGAGCGCGACCGAGTAGCCGAACGCATACCGCCAGAGGTTCTGCGGGTCGCTCGACGTGAATGTATGGATGAGGATGAGGAACGCGACGGCGCTCGCGACGAATAGCGACATCAGGGGGCTACCCGGACGGTCGTCCTTCACGATGATGAGCACGCAGAACAGCGGGACGACCACGATGATCCCGTGTGGCTCGACGCAGCACCACACGAAGAACTCCAGCTCCTGCAGCCACGACCACACGTACGGCGTCAGCTTGAGACCGTGATTCCAGGTCCCTGCCATCAGCGGGAACAAGAACGACTCGTTCGAGCGATAGGCGGCGATGCAGTAGGGAGCGAGGGCGATCGCGGTGGTCGCAATGAGGACGAGCCACAGCCCGCGTTCGACCTTCCAGGTCACGCGCAGTCCGTTCTGCCGGGCACCCGTCCACAGCCGCACGATCAGGACGAAGCCGAGGAAGAAGACCACGACGGGAATGTAGTTCTGCCGCAGCGTGCAGATCGCTGCGCCGAGCAGAGCGGCGACGGCCATGTAGCGACGCTGCTCGGCGATGTTCGTCACCTGTCCGAACAAGACGATCGTCCGATACAGCGCCACGAACCCTGCGACACCCGAGTAGTAGCTCGCCGTGTTGATCGACGTGTTCGGCAGCATGAGCAGCGTCACGAGGATCAGTGCTTGCCAGACGCCGTCGATCTTCTTCGAGCGGACGTAGCTCGCAACGAGCAACACCGAGAGCCCCTGACAGAGCCCGTGGTCGATGAGGAAGATGTTGCTCATGCTGCCGCGCACGGACGCGGTGCCGTTGAGCACGATCTGTCCACCGTATGCCCCGAGCCGCCGGAAGCTGAACGGCTCGTTCATGTCGCCGATGTCGAGGAGTCGCTTGAGGAACGAGGTGTACGCAATATCGTCGTCCCAGACGTTGCCGCCGAGCTTCGCGACACCGCCGACGAGCTGGAGTAGCGCGAGCAGGACGATCAGCACGGCGAACAGCCGCTTCGGATCCGCGCGGAGGAACGAATAGCCGTCGCGAACGAGACCGAGGACCGGGACCGGTGTCACCAGCTCGCGCCACACGAACCCCGCGAAGCCGATCGCGA
>JACCQV010000599.1 GCA_013813945.1 Deltaproteobacteria bacterium
GGCGTTTCCTCTACCAGCTGATGCGGACGTAGCCGGCGGCGGGATTGGATCCCGCTGTGTTCACCTGCGCGGTCCCGCTGTTGAAGGAACCGCCGCCGCCGCAGCCGACCCACGTGCCCGACGTGTCGCCGCACGATCCTCCGGAGTAGCCGCCGCCGGCGCCCTGGCCGAAGCTGCCGCCGCGCGCTCCACCGCCACCGTACCCACCGACCGCCGTCTCGGTCGTTGGAACGGCGCCGCCCGTGCCGCCCTGCGTGAACCCTCGCCCACCACCGACGCCAGCGCCGGACGTGAGCAGTCCCCCCCCTGCTCCACTTGTGGACGTCGCCTCGACGTTGCCGCCCATGCCGTTGTCGGCGCGTACCGTGGTACCGACCGTGCCGCCCGACGTCTCGACGCGCCCCACGGTCTCCGCGACCGCCGGATTCGCGGCGAAGTGCGATCCACCGCCACCCGCGATGATGAGCGGTGCATCGGCAGCGGTGAGCACGAAGGTGCCGCCACCACCGGACAGGTTTTGCGTCCCGATCGCACCGGGGCCCGCGGGCTGGCCGACCAGCACCTTCAGCATCGAGCCCGGTGTCACATCGAACGTGCCGTTCATGCTCGCACCATTGACCGAGCCAGCGACGCCGTTGTTGTCACCGCCGACGGCACCGGCCGCCTCGATCCGCAACCGACAGACACTCGTCGGGACCGTGAACATCTGCAGCGTCCCGGTGGGTCCCGAGCCATTCGCCGCGAGCGTCGCGGTAAGTGCTGCAGGGGCGAGGCAGGTGGTCATGGCCGAGTGCACCGCCGCGACGCTGGCATCCGCGCCATCCGACGCGCTGACCGTGCAGACGAAAATATCGTTGAGCGCGACCTGCGCACCGGGAACCGTGTCGCCGGCGAACGCGGTCATCGTCGCGCCAACCAGGGGCGTGTTGTTCTTGGACCAGTTCGCGAGGTACGTGACGGGATCGCCATCAGCGTCCGGCTCCGGCGTGGTCACGGAGCAGACGATGCTTGCGCCCTCGAACAGCGGCCCCGCGGGTGTGAACGTGAGCACCGGAGTCGCAGGCGCCGAATTCACGATGGTGACCTCGTCCGACGAGACCGAGACGCCTGTGTCGGTCACGAGATCAACGCGCCAGACGTCGCCCTTGGTAGTCAGTGCCGCATCGACCGTGTTCTCGAACAGGTCCGTGCGAACAGCGCCGCTCTTCGTCCACTGAAATGACAGACGATCGTCGTCCGACGTCGACGACGCCACGAGGTCGTCCATCGTCTTCGGCATCCGCGGGCTGATCGAAACCTCACCGTCCGGCGGGTCCACGACCGAGCCGCACGCCGTGACCAAGGTCGCCGAGATCCACGCAAAACTAAGTGCCCTCATGGTGCGGATCATTATAACTGCGACGCGCTGCTGGAATACCACTTCCATCCGCCTAGAGCGTGCTCGCCAGCACGCCGGCCGCGATCGCGATCGCACGGACCGCGTCGATGGTGTCGACCTGGTCGGCAGTCTTGTCGTCGCGATAGCGAACCAGGCGCGCGAACCTCAGCGCGACACCGCCGGGATACTGCGACGAGCGCTGCACGTCGTTGAACGCGATCTCGACGACGAGCTCGGGTCGGACGTACACGACATGGCCGTCCCGATCGACCTCGAGCGCCTGCAGCGCCGTGGTCTGCCAGGCAAGAACCTCGTCGGTCATTCCCTTGAACGTCTTGCCGAGCATCACGAGGCCGCCGCCTGGATCGCGAGCACCGAGGTGGAGGTTCGAGAGGTAGCCTCGCCGCCGACCGGATCCCCACTCCGCCGCGAGCACCACCAGATCGAGGCGATGGACGTGCTTGATCTTGAGCCACGCCGCGCCTCGACTGCCGGCATCGTACGGAGCCTCGAGGGCCTTCGCCATCACGCCCTCGTGGCCGCTGGCGATCGCGCGGTCATAGAACGCGGTCGCTTCTGCGCCATCGGCCGTGATGAGTCGCGGCACTGCGTGCGCAGGCGCGAGTGCATCGAGCGCGGAGAACCGTTCCTGCGCGGGCATGGCGAGCATCGTCTGGTCGTCGATCAAGAGCGCGTCGAACAGCGACAGCGAGAGCGGCGACTGCGCGTTGCCCTCCGTGCGGCGCGCAACTCGCTTCATCGTGTCCTGGAACGGCAGAGGACGGCCGTTCGGGCCGAGCGCGATCGCTTCCCCATCGAGGATGAGGCGTCGCGCGGGTAGCTGCGCGGCGTGCGCCACGATCTCGGGCACGTTCGCGGTCACCTCGTTGAGCGCCCGAGAGAACACGCGCACGACGTCGCCGTCCTTGTGGATCTGCACGCGGAAGCCATCGAGCTTGAGCTCGAGCGCAGCAGGACCACCGAACGATGCGAGCGCCTCCGCGGCGGTCTCCGCGGTCTGGGCGAGCATCGGCAGCACCGGGCGGAACACGAGCAGACCGAATCGGGAGAGGCCCCCTGCTCCGTCGGTGAGCGCAGCATCGGCGACGACGCCGATGTCGCCTGCGAGCATGTACGCGCTGCGCACAGCGCGCGGCGGCAGCGACGTCGCGACTGCGATCGAATCGACGACCAGCGCATCGAGCGCGCCCTGTCGCAGCTCGCCGAGCACGAGCGCACCGAGGAAGCCTTGCTCGATCTGGGTCGCTCCGGCGAGCAGCGCACCGTACGCGTCCTTGCGGGCCCGGCCCGATCCGGTGCCCGAGAGTGCGGCGATCGCTGCGAACCGGCGATCGAGCTCGCCGAGCGTCCACGTCGGTGCCGATGCAGGTGGCAGCGCGCTGCGGAGCTCGGCGACGGTCGCGTAGCCGATACCGAGCTTGTGTCCGACCTCTCCCGAGAGATGACGCGCTGCGATCGCGCGCTCGTCGGTAGGCACGCCGCGCAGCAGCGCCGCGATCAGCTCGACCTTCTTCTTCTTGCCCGAGGTCCGTGCAACCTCGGCGCTCGCCTGCGCGACCTGCTCGAACAGCACGCGAGGACCCTACTGGGTCAATGACCCGGACGCCACCGCCACGCGCCGTAGCGCAACCAGCCCCACAACCGCGCAAGCCGCGACGGCTGATGGATCGAGAGCTCCGCGATTGTCATCGACGCCGAGGCCTCATCAGCCGGCTCCGCATCGCCCGTGGCGAGCGCGTCGAGCCGCTCGACATCGCCGAGCGCGGACATCATCTCCTCGGCATCGGCAAATCGCTTGTCTGGATCCTTGGACAGCGCGCGGCGAATCACCGCCTCGAGGATCGGTGAGGCGTGGGGAGCGAGCGCGCGTAGCGGCCGATGCGGTCGCGAGAGCGCGTTCGCCATGATCTCCTGCGGCGACTCGCCGATGAACGGCCGGATGCCCGTGATCATCTCGTACAGGAGCACGCCGACCGAGTAGATGTCCGCGCGGTGATCGTGCGGCTGGCCGAGCAAGCGCTCGGGTGCGATGTACGAAGGTGAACCGACCGCCATGCCCCGGCCGGTCAGCGCTGGCGCGTCGCGCAGGCTCGCGAGGCCGAAGTCGATGAGGACCACGCGGAAGCCGCTGCCACCCGCGAGCATGACGTTCTCCGGCTTGATGTCGCGATGGACGATGCCATGCGCGTGCGCGTGTGCGAGTGCCGACAGGATGGCGCGGCCGACGTGCAGCGCACGGTGAATCGAGAACACGTCCTCGCCGAGCGCCGTACCGAGCGTCGGTCCGTCGATCAGCTCCATCGCGATGTACTGAGAGCCGTCGTCGTCCTGGCCGTAATCGAAGATCCGGACGCAGCCCGGATGATCGAGCCTGCCGATGGCGCGAGCCTCGCGGGCGAAGCGCTCCGGGAAGTCCGACGACGCCGGACCGTGGAGCGGGGCGAGGATCTTGAGCGCGACTTCCTTGCCGAGCCCCAGGTGCTCGGCGCGGTACACGTGTCCCATGCCGCCGCGTCCGAGCAGCGAGAGAATCTTGTAACGGCCGGCGAAGATTCCTGATCTCACCCGGCTAGCTATCGCAAGCCGTGAGCCGCACTGCATTCGAGGGCAACGTGCGGAGATTGCTCGAGCGCCAGCGTGAGGCGCTCCACGTGCGCTGCGGATCGCGCAGGCCGCTGCGGATCTCGCAGCGTGCGATGCCGCCCCAAAAAAAATGCGCGGCGCCAGTTGGGGGCGCCGCGCCAGGCCGGGGTGTCTGCTGAGCAGGGGCCCCGGAATCAAGAGCGGGCGAAGCCCGCGAGCTGGTTACCGCGAGGAGACCTCGAGCGACCAGGCGTTGAGCGTGCCGACGTCCTGCGCGGCACCGTCGACGACCTTGAGCGTCCAGCCGCCCGCGAGTGCCTTGCCGACGAAGCCCGCGACCGGGAACGTCGTCTTGAGGTCATCCGCGGAGCCGCCGGTTGCGTTGTGGACGACGACGCTGTCCGTGCCCTTGGTCAGCGTGACCTTGAGGTCACCGCGGTACGAGTGCGAGATGTCGACCGTGAGCTTTGCGTCGGTGATCGTGCCGGTATCGGCCACCATGATCGTGTTGGAGATGCCGGCCGGCGCGTTGTCGGGAATCGCCAGCGCGGGCGTCGCATTGTAGTTGTGCGCGGTGCCGCCGCCCGAGCAGGACGGATGCATCGAACAGTCGCTGTCATCACAGTTCGACTTCATGTCGCCGTCTTCGTCCTTCATCGTCGCGTCGTCACAGACTTCCGCGGTGACGGGACCACCGAGCGTCGGGGTCTCGGCGGTGACCGCACGGCCGAACTCCTTGACGTAGCGGTACGACAGCCAGCCGTAGCCAGCGCCGGTCGGATGCTCGACGCCAAACGCAGCCGTGCCCCACGAGTTCTTGAACAGCCAGAACCCCTTCTCCATCATCGGATTTCCGGCGGCGTCGAGGACCGGCTTGCCCTCGCCATCGCGCATCGGGACCTCCATGTTGTCGTCCCAGCCGATGATGTGGATCGCGTGCCCCGCGCGCTGCGCCAGCGACGCCGTCTTGTCCGCCTCGTTCGGGTACGTGACGATGCCCTTGCGCCACAGCTCGGCATCGATCGGAAGCGTGGACTTGCGGTGGTTCCACGACTGGTAATAGAAGGTCATGCCCGCGTTGACGCCGGTCTTCTTCTCGAAGATGTGCGCCTTGATCGAGTTGTTGCTGATCCAGCGCTTCGACGGGACCTTGAACTTCTGCGCCATGGCGACGGTCGCCGGCGGCTCGCCGTTCGTGTAGCACTTGGTCGGCAGGTTCTCGCCGCCGGTGCACGCGGGATCGTTCGCGGCGGTCCACGGCGCCGACTCGTAGCGCCATTCGGCTTCCTTGATCGTGCCGTAGTTGACGACTGCGTCGATGTTGTCCTCGGCGTTGGAGCCGTCGGAGTTGGGGAACGCGCCCTCGAGGTTCTTCGCCGACCACTGGAGGTACTGCTCCGAGAAGTCAGCCTCGGGCACCGGCATGCCGGCCTTGATGAAGACGTTCTCGATCAGCGCGGTCGTCGCGAAGATCGAGCACACGCCGCGGCTGCCCTGGCTCTGGACCGGCGACTGATCCGCGACCTCGAACTTGGCGGGATACATGGCATCGGACTTGTTGTCGTCCGGCAGCGAGTCGTGGTCAGGCGCGCCGGCGTTGACGTTGTCGTCAGAGACCGGGAAGTCGTCATCGTACGGGCCCGGCAGCTCGTCCTCTCCACCGGCACATGCGGCGAACAGCGGGAGGCTCATGAGGGCGACAGTGAGGAGGCGGCTGCGCATGTCTCCGCTGGGGTGCGTGAACCATGCCTGCCCCAAGCGGCTGATATTATCGGCGGTTTCTTTCCAGCACCCGGCTGGAGCAACTCCTCTCGCCACGTGCACCGGCAATCACAGTTGCCGGCTCCGGGCTGTCAGTAACTGCCCTGTTGCAAACGCAAAACAGCCGGCACGAGGCCGGGAACGCCTAGAAGACGAACGGGTAGCCGAACGAGCCGCCGTTCGCCGTCTTCGCGAACTTCGCCTTCTGCATCGCGGCCGCGACGCAGCTGCCAAGACCGGCATCGGGTGTCGTCTTCACCGCCACGCTCGAGACGCTGCCACTCGCCTCGACCTTGACCGAGACCTTGACCTGTCCCTTCGCCGACGACTTGTCGCCGCACGCCATGACGCGAGCCTTCACCTTGTTCACGCCATCGGAGATCATCGTGCGGTCGAGACCGTCCGGGAGATCGCC
>JACCQV010000629.1 GCA_013813945.1 Deltaproteobacteria bacterium
GGCTGCGGCCAAGCTGCTCTTGGTCCGGGTGGTCGGCATGCTGAGCAAGCTTTGCCGATGATCGTGGACGTGTACGAGCACGTGACACGTGCACGTGCACGAACGACCTTAACTGACCAGCATTGGATCTAGTACGATGATGGTGCGCGTGCCCTCGATATTGATCATCCATCCGGATCGGAAGACGCAGCGGATCGTTCAGCGAATCCTCGGCGTCACCGGGTACACCGTCGACATCGCCGACGATCTCGATCAGGGAACCCGGCTGATCGCGCACCTCCAGCCGGTGCTCGTCGTGATCGATGGCAGCGCGGTGATGGCGCGCGGCATCGACGAGTTCTTCGCCGCCGCAAAGGCCCGGGGCGCCGAGGCCTGCATGACGCTGCTCGGCGGGGCGGCCGTGGATCAGGTGCCGAAGATCCTGGGGATGGGCGCCGTGACCAACCTCCTCGTCCATCCGATGCCGGTGCTCGCCGAGGAGCTGACGATCACGGCGCAGAAGCTGATCCGCAACGACGTGTTCGGCGCGGAGAAGTACCTCCTGTGGGGCACCGAGCTGCAGTCGATCACCTTGAACCGCGCCAGTCAGCGAGCGGACCTGGTCGCCCAGCTCTCGGAGCAAGTACGCGCCCGGGGGCAGAGCGCGCGGGTCGCGTCCATGGCGATGCTGGTCGCCGACGAGCTGCTCTCCAACGCGGTCCACAACGCTCCCGTCGATGCGAAGGGCGAACACTACCGGCGCGAGCTGGCGCGCGCCGACGAGCTCGAGCTCGACGATCGCCATCAGGTCCGGCTGCGCTGGGGCTGCGATGCTCGGTACCTCGCGATCGAGGTCAACGACCAGTTCGGCAGCCTGGACCGCGACACGATCTTACGCTCGCTCGCCAAGAACGACGTCCGCGAGCACGGCAGCGGTGCCGGCATGGGCGTCGCCCTCGCCTACCGGTCCTGCGATCACCTGGTGTTCAACCTGGCCCCCGGCAAGCGCACCGAGATCATCGCGCTGATCGATGTCCGCCATCCGCCGACGGAGCGCCTCGCCGCCTCTTCGTATAACGTATTCGTGGAGCGAAGCTGAGCATGGAGACGCGCGGCCGCATGACCATCGATGCGCAGGGTGACGCCCTGATGATCGCCGGTGCGATCGACGAGGCGGCTGCTCTCCACGAGCTCGTCAACCGCGCGCTCGCCGGTCGCCTCGTTCTCGACCTCGCTGGCGTGACGTTCATCAACTCGCTCGGCGTTCGCGACTGGATCCGGATGCAGGCGGCCGCCCAGAAGGCGGGGATCGCGGTCGAGCTGCGGCGGGTGGCGGAGCCTCTCGTCCACCAGCTCAACATGATCATCGCGACCCGCGGCAACGCGACCGTGGCGTCGTTTTCTGCGCCCTATGCGTGCGACGCGTGCGGCCGCGAGGAGTCCCTTCTGATCGACGCGTTCGCCCACGCCGGGGGTCTTGCCCGCATGGAGCCTCCGCCGATGGCCTGTCCCGAGTGCGGGGCGCCCATGGCTTTCAACGACTTCCCCGAGCGTTACTTCTCGTTTCTCCAGCCCTGACCGGGCCGGACGGGTGTAGATACAGCGTCGTGCTCCAGGACTTTGCCCACGCAGTTCAGGGTCTTGTCGTGGACCTCGGATACCCCGGCCTGTTCATCCTGATCGTGCTCGAGAGCACGATGGTTCCGATCCCGTCGTTGCTGGTGATGCCGTTCGCCGGCTACCTGGCATCGCAGGGACACTTCTCCCTACCCGTGATCTTGATCATCAACAGCACGGGAGCGCTGCTCGGGTCGGCGCTGTCATACTGGCTTGGGGCCGCGGGCGGTAAGCCCCTGCTGCTCAAATACGGCAAGTACGTGTTCGTCCGTCCGAAGGACATCGAGAAAACCGAGGAGTTCTTCGCGAAGCACGGCAAATGGACCGTCCTGATTGGAAGGTTTTTGCCGGTCGTTCGTCACATCATCTCCATCCCCGCCGGCGTCGCCCGCATGCCACTGATTCCATTCTTCACCCAGACGTTTATCGGCTCGACGCTGTGGGGCGGCGGACTCATGCTGATGGGGTATGGACTGGGTGCTCGGTGGGAGGCGATCGCCGCGCAGGCCAAGAAGGTCGATCTCCTCATCGCCGTCGGGATCGTGCTAGTCCTCGTCGCTGTCGGTGTCCGTTTCATTCTCAAGCGCCGTCGCGAACGCGCGAACAATACGAATTCCTCCGTGTAGTCCACCGTGTCGTACACCAGCCGAAACCCCACAGAGCCGCCGGTAAGCGACCTCCCGGCGACCGCGTCCCCCGTGCTAGCTTCTTCGGGAATGACGCTGTCGGCTCAAGCTGCGGCCTTTGGCGTCAGCGTTCTCGACAGCCACGAGACCGAGCTGGTCGAGCAGGCGATGGCTGCCGTCAGCGCGCGATCTCCGGCGGATGCGGGAATCCTCGCGGGGCTGATCGCGGAGCTCAAGGCGACCTCCGAGCTCCTCGATCGCCAGCGCCCGCTGCGCCGCCCGACCTCACTCGGCGGCGAGCCGCGCGACGAGCAATCGCTCATCGATCACCTGTGCACGATCGACGGTCTGTCGGGCGACCTCGCGCTCCCGCTGAAGGCGACGCTGTCGCGGACGTATCTGCTCACCAAGATCAACTTCCTGCGTGGGTTCGTGAAGGCGACGTCGGCCCTCACCGATTCACCCGATACGGCGAAGGTCACCCACGAGCTTCGCGAGGAGCTCGCGCAGTCGATCTACACGCTGCTCGCCGAGGAGCTCTTCCTCGCCCTGCTGCGCAAGCCCGACGTCACGCGCCGGACCAAGCAGCGGGCCGCCGACCAGCTGATCACGGTATGGGATGACGCCGCGCTCGAGATCGATGACTTCTCGCCGCTGCTCGAATCCGCGTGGCACGCACGCAACCGGATCAACAGTGCGTACGGCACACTACTCGGAGCGACCGAGACGTTCCGCCTCGTCTGCGAGGATTGCTCGCCCGACGTCCTCGAGTTCTTCGGCCGCGACGGGATGTCCGCCGATGAGAGTGCCGCGTTCGAGGAGTTCCTGTTCAACATGACGAGCGAGGAGCTCGCCACGCTGCGCCGTGCGATGCAGCAGCAGCACCTGTCGGCCGCGAGCCCCGCGTGGGCCGCCGACATCCTCGGCCGCCAGATCGAGGAGCTCGAGCACGCGAAGGAGATCGATCCGATCGCGCTCTATCGCAGCTTCCAGCGCCGCCAGCTCGCGGCGGACTTCCGCTTGATGTCCGGTGCACCGGGCCCCCGCCGCACGGCCGAGGGCTACCTGATGGTGTACCTGCTCGATCAGCAGTAGCCGATCGTACGAGCTAGAGGCCCTGGGCGGCCAGGTGCTTCGAGATCATCTTCGAGAGATCCGGAATGGCTTCGATCACGTTCTTCTTCGCACCATCGCGCATCCGCATGTACATCTTCTTCGCCGTCGTATGCGACGTCTTCTCGGCCCGCGCGTCGGTGACCGACAGCAGATCCTCGGCGACCTCGTCGGAGCGCGAGATCACGTAGTCCGAGAACGTCGTCGTCTTCTGCACGGCCCACTTGTCATAGTGCGGCTGCAGCTTGCCCAGCCAGTCGTCGAGCAGCGCGTCCACGGTGTCGGGGACGAAGGACTTCTTGATCCCCTTGATCATCGCGTAGGCGCTCTTGATCACGAAGCCCTTCTGCTTCACCACCGTGTCGATCAGACCCACGGTGTCCGTGATGACGACAGGGCGAACATCTTCCTTGGAGAGCGACTCGACCAGAGTAGGCATTGCGATGCCGCGTACCATAATTCCCGAGTCGGTCCTCGGCAATCACCGGGGCCTCACTTCTCGTTGAACGTGACGCCGTAGCGATCGCAGCGCACTTTCATCTGCTCGCGGTCGGCGGTTGGCAACATCAGGTAATGCTTTTGCGCCTCGATCGAATTCCCGTCGATGCACGACGCCGACACCATGATGCGGAGCATCTTGACGTTGGTGGGCTCGAGGGAGAGCGCCTTGGTGGCAATCGCCTTCGCGTCGTCGAACTCGGCCTTGTCGTAGGCCTTGCTGGCCTCGGACATCAGCGAGTCGAGCTTCTGGACCTGGGTGCCGTTCAGCTTGGGGTCGTCTTCCGCGGGCGTCGGGTTCTGGCCTGCGGGCTGGGTCGTCGTACGCCCATCGCGGACTGGATCGGTGCCGCGAACGGGCTCGGCCTTGCGCGACGGGATCGAGACCTGGCTCGCTGCCGAGTCGTCGGTCCGCTCGGGCTCGGCGGCGTCGTCGCGCGGGGCCTTGGCGGCGGTGCGCGGGACGTCAGCGGTCGCGGGCGTAGCCCGGACCTCTATGAAGAGGTAGATGCCCAGGCCGAGGACGGCGAGCGCAGCAACCGTCAACAGGATGTGACGCACCGTCACGCCATTCCATAGCATGGGTTGACGCGGATCCGCCAACCGGCTCATTTTCCCTCCCGCCCCCAAATGACGAGAACCGCAAGACCCGCCAGACCCTCGATCGCGTTGTTCGCCGTTGCGGCGCTGTGTGCCGCATGCGGGGACAACTCCAAGGAGTGCGGTGAGAACACCGAGCTCGACGAGAACGGCTACTGCGTGGGGACCGGGGGGGCCGCGACGTGCACGAATGGCACGATCCTCGACCCGAACAGCGGAACCTGCGTGATCGACCCGGCCGCGTGCCAGGACGGCACGGAGCTGATCAATGGTGCCTGCCGCAACTCCAATACTGACATCACGCCCGACATCCTCGAGGGCGCAGAGCCGAACGGAGCAGGTGTGGTCGAGGCCAGCGCGATACCGGCGGGCCAGATCACGCTGAAGCCGATCGGTGAGTCCGTGATCATCAAGGGCACCACCAATCCGTTTCGCGACGCCGACTCGGATGGTCAGAAGGACGCCGATTACGACACGTACTACGTCGACGTGACGGTTCCCACACTGCTCGACATCGCGGTCGACGGCACGAACGGCACGATGTCGGCGTTCATCGTCAAGGCTGCGAGCGCGAGTAACCCCGTCAACGCCGTCAGCTCCGGGTGGATCCGGTACGGCATCAACGTCACCGGCGATCGATCGCAGCGCCAGGTCTACCTGCCGGCTGCCGGGAGGTATGCAATCGCATTCGCCGATACGCGCTCGCTCGTCATCGATGACAATTCGCCGCCCGCCGCTGGGTCGGGAGGTGCTGCCGGCGGGGCGGACGCGAATTACTACGCAACGATCCAGGTGATCGCTGTGCCGACGGCCACGTCGCTCCCACTGACCGGCACAGGCGCAGCCGAGGTCACCGGAACGATCGGTAGCGAGCTCGAGCTCTACGCGGTGATCATGGGCAACGGCCAGAATCAGGTCCGCCTCGACATGCCGGGCGAGGCAGCGAACCCCGGTGTGGTCGTACTCGAGAACGGCGCGTTCCGGACGTCCGCGGACGAGCTGCAGGGGAGTCCCGCGGAGCTCGTCGTCGGCGGCTTCGATCCGACGGACACCGCGCTGATCGTCGTCGATTTCACATACAACTACGGTCCGGACCCCGAGGCGTTCACGCTCTCGATCCAGACGGCCACGATGTGACACCCGAGTTGCCCTTAGTAGCTGTGAGGGACTGACCGCTGACAGCGGTTGGGGGTGGTCCAGGGTTCGGGTACCATTTGCGGTGGGAATGGGGACCGCACCGAAGACGCCGCCGCCAAAGGCGCCGGACCCACCGCCATCGATCAAGGTCGGCGACACGGTGCTCGACCGCTATCGCGTGGTCGAGCAGATCGCTTCCGGCGGCCACAGCGTGGTGTTCCGCGGTCAGGACGAGCGGCTGTCCCGCCCGGTCTGCATCAAGGTCTTCTCGGGGCTGGGTGGCAAGTCCGGCGTCGGGCGCACGAGCTACGAGCACTTCGTCCAGGAGGCGTTCGCGCTGTCGCGACTGACTCATCCGAACACGCTGCGGATCTACGACTTCGGTCACCTCGGACCGAAGGACGCCGAGGGGATGCCGCTCCAGATCTGCGAGTACATGAACGGCGGCACGCTCTCGAACGTGGTCCGCGAGAAGGGCAAGCAGTCGGTCCAGGAGACCGCGCTCGTGGTGTCGGCCATGTGCGCCGCGCTCGCAGAGGCGCACGGCCTCGGCATCGTGCACCGCGATATCAAGCCGCAGAACATCCTGTTCGGCGAGGTCGGCGGCAAGAAGCTTCCCAAGCTCGCTGACTTCGGGATCGCGAAGTGGAGCGTCGCCGCCGACGCGGAAGACTCAGGCCAGCGCGCAGAGGACACCGCGATCGTCGCCGGGCAGAAGCTCGCGATGTACTCGCCGAGCTGGGCCGCCCCCGAGCAGCTCGCCGGTCAGCCAGTCAGCCCGGCAACCGATATCTACTCGCTCGCGGTGGTCGCCGTGTACATGCTGTCGGGCAAGGCGATCTTCGCCGACGAGGATGTCTACGCGGGCTACAAGAAGCGCCGCCACGCCGACGATCTCATCCGTGATGCTCTCAAGCCGAACGGCGTCTCGCCTGCGGTGATCCAGCTGCTGACCCGCGCGCTCGCGTTCGATCCGAAGAAGCGAATCTCCAAGGTCGACGAGCTGTCCAGCGAGCTGGCGACCGCGATCGAGCCGGCGACCGAGGAGTTCGCGAAGCAGACCGCGGAGTCGCTGACGCAGGACATGCCGCTGCCGCTGCCGCCGACGCCGGTCCTGCACACGCCGACCGCACCGAACAACGCGATCACGCCGCCCTCAGGTGAGCGCATCGTCGAGCAGCGCTCCGCGCCACCGCAGCAGCAGCAGCACAACCAGCAGCACAACCAGCAGCACAACCAGCAGCACAACCAGC
>JACCQV010000638.1 GCA_013813945.1 Deltaproteobacteria bacterium
ACGCGATCCTGACCGTCGGCGAGACCACCACGATCGAGGACCTGGGGAGCGCGAACGGCACGGTCGTGCGCGGACGCCGCCTCGCCGCAGGGCACCGGACCACGATCGCAATTGGCGAGCTCGTGAGCCTGGGGACGCTCAGCATCATGCTGCAGCAACAATCGCGAGGAGCACGCACCCGCCGGCTGTGGCAGCGCCAGTATTTCGAGGCGCGTCTCGACGAGGCATGCGCCCGCGAGGAGCGCTATCGGCAGGGCTTCGCCCTCGTGCATATCCACATCGACGACGACTCCGCGGTCGACTTCATCGAAGAGACACTCGCCGAGCTCGTCCGTGACTCCGACATCCTGACCAGGTGGGGGCCGCACGAATACAACGTGTTGCTTCCCGACACGGAACCGGCCAAGGCGGACGACGCTGTCCGGCGGCTCGATGGAGAGCTCGTGAAGCGCGGCCTCAAGTGCCGTGTCTCCGTGGCGTGTTGTCCACGCGATGGCCGCTCGCCCTACCAGCTCGTCGCCAAGGTGCAGGCCAAGGGCATCAAGGACAAGACGGTCACGGGCGGGTCAGAGATCGTGGTCTTCGATGCACAGATGCAGAGCCTCCACAGGCTGGTCGAGCAGATCGCTGGTTCGCAGATCGGTGTGCTGTTGCTGGGTGAGACCGGCGTCGGCAAGGAAGTCTTCGCTCGCGCGGTGCACCGCGCGTCGCGGCGTACTGCCGGACCCTTCGTGGAGCTCAACTGTGCTGCGCTCACCGAGACCTTGCTCGAGAGCGAGCTGTTCGGCCACGAGAAGGGCGCCTTCACCAACGCGACCTCCGCTAAGCCCGGACTCATCGAGAGCGCAGATGGCGGCACGCTGCTGCTCGACGAGATTGGCGACATGCCGCTCACCACGCAGGTCAAGCTGCTGCGGGTGATCGAGGATTCACAGCTGCGGCGGGTCGGCAGCCTCAAGGCGCGGTCCGTGGACGTTCGCTTCGTGGCAGCAACCAACTGCGATCTCGAGACAAAGATCGCGCGTGGCGAATTTCGTAGTGATCTGTTCTTTCGGCTGAACGGCGTCACGATCGTGATCCCGCCGTTGCGCGAGCGGCTCGCGGAGATCGAGCCGCTTGCTCGGATCTTCATCAGCCGAGCTGGCCGGTCCGAGGGGCATCCGCCGCCCGCACTCGCGCCCGAAGCGCTGGAGCTGATGAAGAGCTACAGCTGGCCCGGCAACATCCGAGAGCTCAAGCACATGATGGAGCGCGCGACGTTGCTGTGCGGGAGAGGGCCCATCTCGCCCGAACACCTACCCGTCGACAAGATCAGCGCGAACCTCACGGCGAACCGCCCGCCGCTCGTCGCGTCGAGCATCGTCACGCCGGCGGAGAGCTCGCAGCTTCCGAGCGGGGTGCAGCTGCCCGGATTACCTCCGGTGCGCCGAAAAGGTTCCGACGAGGAGAAGCAGATCGTCGAGGCGCTCGAACGAGCCGGCGGCAATCAGACGCTCGCGGCTCGCCTGCTCGGAATCTCGCGTCGCACGCTCGTGAATCGGCTGAACGAGTACGAGGGCGTGCAGCGTCCGCGCAAGACCAAGCGCCCCTGACCCGGTCCGCGGATGCGCAATGCGGCCTTGCGCAATCGTTGCGCAGCGGTTGCGCATCGCTAGCGCAAGCTCACTGCAACGTTGTGCATCGGTGCGCAACCGAGCCGCCGCCGCCCAATCATTTCGGCCGCATGGGGATGGCACGAAACGTTCATATGAGGTCCTCGGCTGAGGAAGACCTCGGCCGTCCCCATCCCCCTGAAGAAAGACAAAAGACCGATGAAATCGATCATGGCAGCTGCGCTTATCGCTACGTCGGCACTCGCGGGATGCGCCGTCGACGAAGAGAGCTCGTCCGAGCAGCACAGCGCCGCTCAAGGTGTCACGCCCACGTTGCTGAGCCGCGGTAGATACCAGCCGTTCACCGTCGAGAGCGAGGGTCTGGTCAACTTCGAGGCCAAAGCGAAGACCGCAGTCGACGTCATCACTCGCCAGCACGACTACCTGCCCAACAGCCACACCGGCTGGCACACCCACCCAGGCCCCGTGTTCATCACGGTGGTTTCAGGAACCCTGACGTTCTACGAGTCCGACGACCCGAGCTGCACGCCCGTTGTCGTGACTGCGGGTAACGGGTACGTCGACCACGGTCACGGTCACATCGCGCGCAACGAGACCGGCGCGGCTGCTCGCGACATCACGGTGATCCTGGCGCCTCCGGGCCTCCCGTTCCGCGGCGAGATCAACCCGCCCGGCAACTGCGCGTTCTGATCTCCCCACTTCAGGCGGGATCATTCAGAGGCGTCACCATCGGTGGCGCCTCTTCTGCGTTTGCGTCCAATCGGTCAGATCGTCGTCGCGATCACCCGAAGAAACCATTCGGGCCATGGCACCTCGATCAGGCCGTGGTCGTCGGCCACCCACAGCAGCGAGACCCCGGCGACCGCGAGCAGCATCATGGCGAGCACCAGGCTGGCCCAGCCACCACTGCGCTTGCGTGACGGCGCCGAGTCGCGCAGGGCTGCGCGCACCGGTTCGCTGGCCGGCGGAGGACGACCCTCCGGTGTCTGCGCGAGCGCGGCCGAGAACGCCTCTGCCGTCTCCCACCGCTCCGTGCGCTTCTTCTCGAGCGCGCGCAGCATCACGACCTCGAGCTCGGGGCTGATCTCCGGCGCGATATTGCGGGGACGCAGCGGTGGATCCTCGACCTGCATGCGCAGCACGGCCAGATCTCGCTCCGCCTCGAACGGCCGTCGGCCGACCACCATCTCGTAGAGCATGATCCCGACGGCGTACAGATCGGCGCGTGGGTCGATCGCCTGACCGCGTGCCTGCTCCGGGGACATGTACGCGGCGGTGCCGAGGATCGTACGGGCCATCACGCTCATCTCGCTTGGACTGCCGTCACCCTCGATCAGCTTCGCCACGCCGAAATCCAGGATCTTGACGATGTCGTCGGCCGAGCTCAGGAGCAGCACGTTGTCGGGTTTGAGATCGCGGTGCACGACGCCGCTGACATGCGCGCTGCCGAGCCCGGCCAGGATCTGACGGGCGATCGAGATCACGCGCTCGATCGGCAGCGATCCGCGCTCGAGTACTCGGCGCAGTGATTCGCCATGCTGGTACTCCATCACCAGGTACGGCGCACCGTCGACGTCTCCGTAGTCGATGATGCTCACGAGATTGGGATGGCTGAGTCGGCTCATCGCTGCCGCCTCGCGGTTGAAGCGCTCCCGCTGATGCGGCACGGATGCCTGACTGCGGTGCAGGAACTTGATCGCGACCGGCTTGTCCAGCCCGAGCCGGACCGCTCGATAGACCACGCCCATGCCGCCCGCAGCGATACGATCCTCCACTCGATAGCGGCCATCGACGACCAAGCCGATGCGCGCGTCGTCCATCCCTGCCACCAATATACCGTCGTCCGCGCGCTCTGGTACGCTCGGAGGATGAACTTACCGGACCCGCGACTCGGGACGGTGGTCGCGGGACGCTATCGCATCATCGAGCGGCGTACCGAGGGCTCGATGGGAGTCGTGTATCGCGGTGAACGCGTCACGCTCAAGCGTCCGGTCGCGATCAAGTTCCTCAAAGAGAACTACGCAGCCACCGACGATGGGCGCCGGCGCTTCGAGATCGAAGCGCGCGCGATGAGCCTCCTCAACCATCCGAACTGTGTCCCGGTCACCGACTTCGGTGTCGAGGATGGCGCGCCGTATCTCGTCATGGACTTCGTGCACGGCATCACGCTCCGTCAGCTGCTGGTGACGGCGTGGCGCGTTCCGCCATCGCGCGCCGTGGCGATCCTTCGTCAGACCCTCGCGGGGATCGCACACGCCCACGCGCAGGGAATCATCCACCGGGACATCAAACCCGAGAACATCCTGATCACGTCGTTCGAGGAGCAGGGCGAGCATGTCCGGATCGTCGACTTCGGGCTGGCCAAGCTGCGCGACGACCGGACCGTGACCACCGGGATCGCGATCGGGACGCCCGGGTACATGTCCCCGGAGCAGACGCTCGGGGAGCGTTCCGACGAGCGCGCCGATGTCTACGCGTGCGGCATCATCCTCTACGAGTTGCTGAGCGGAGCGAAGCCGTTCCAGTCCGAGATTCCCTTCGAGGTCATGCGCATGCACCGCGAGGACCCGCCAGCGCCGCTCGCCACGGTTGCCGCAGGTGTACCGATCTCGGCGCGGCTCGATGCCGTGGTCAACAAGGCGCTCGCGAAGACACGCGAGGGCAGGTACCAGTCAGCGTCGGAGTTCCGCGCAGCGCTCGACGCGTGCGACGAGGCGCACGACAAGCGCGGTGGGGGCGGCGTGCGCACCGTGATCGTGCTGGCAGCGCTCGGAGCCGCCGCCGTCGGTGGGTCCTGGGCATGGCAGCGGTATGGAGGTGAAGCCAGCACACCGTCGAGCGCAGCGATCGTCTCCGCTCCGGCGCCCGCGAGCATGGTTCCCGCCGAGCCGCTCGAGGTGGCGAAGCTCCGCGCCGTTGCCACCGAGAGCGGCGACCCCGCGCGCGCGATCGCCGGCCTCGTGCAGCTTCGCGATGGCCAGCCAAACCTCGCCGCGGTGCACTACGCACTCGGCAACTACTACGCCGAGACCCAGGCGTGGACCGAGGCCCTGAGCTCCTATGCGAACACCGTGCGAATCGCTCCGAGCTATCGCTCCGACGACCGCCTGATCAGCGACACCGTCGAGGCGCTCGGCAGCGAGGAGGCGCATGCCGACGCCACCGAGCTGATCGAGAGCGAGCTCGTCACGACGGCGCTGTCCCGGCTCGACCAAGCGAGCCGCTCGACGAATCGCGAGCTGCGTCAGCGCGCCAGCCGCCTGCGCGCCACCTTGAGGGAACGCTGATCGTGCTCCGCGCCGCGCTCCTGGTGGTCCTGCTCATCGTCGCGCTCGACGCCTCGCCCGTCCAGGCAGACCAGATTCTCCCGACCTCACCGGTCATCACCGACACACGGTGTCCGCAACCGCCGGCGATCAAGGCACGCGGATTTCGGCACAAGCGAAGCAAGCAGATCGCGCGAGCTGGTTCGCCCAACCATCGCGGTATCGACCTGATCGCGAGCGAGGATGCTGCGCAGCAGGTCATCGGTGGCAAGCTCGGCCACGGTAAGTTCGACAAGGACCTCGAGGACGAAGACGCCGAGGTGTTCGCGTGCGTCGACGCGACGTGGAAGACGCTCGGCGTCGAACGCACGAACGACGACGGCCGCTTCGAGCTCGTCCTCTTGCAACGACTGCCTACCGGCATGCGTGACCTCTATGTCGCCTCGGTCGGCGATGGGTCGGGCTCCTACTTCGTCGGCTACGTCGCGGCGCGCGGTGCCGGTGTCGTGGTCAGCGATATCGACGGCACGCTCTCGTGGTCGGAGAACTCGATCATCAGGCAAGTCGTCAAACGCTCGCACGATATCAAGCACCGGCCGCACGCCCCCGAGGCGCTGACCGCACTGCCATATCCCATCGTCTACACGACGGCGCGCGGTGACGTCTTCCTCAATTCGACGCGCGGCTGGCTCACCAGACATGGGTTCCCGCGCGGTCTGCTACGGCTCGCGCACGGTGCCTTCGCCAGGCCCGGAAAGTCTGCGATCGCGTACAAGACGACGACGCTCCAGGCACTCGGAGTCGCGATCGTCGCTGGCATCGGTAACCGCAAGAGCGACATCACGGCGTATACGAACGTCGGTCTCACCGGCAAACGGATCTTCATCCACGTGCCCGAGTACGAAGAGGAAGTCCGCGCGGACCTCGACCAGGGCAGGGCGATCGGCGTGCCGGACTACCGCGAGCTGCCGAAGCTCGTGCCGCGGTAGCGGATGGATTCGATCTTCATGCTCGTGATGGCGGCGATTGTCAGTCACACCGCGTCGCTTCGAACGTGCCGGTGAAGGTCGCCGTGCCGCCCATCTCCGTCAGCCCACTCGCCGTGACGGTGCCCACGATGGCGTCATCGACATCCGTCAGCTCGATGCTCCCCGTATCGTAGATGGCGAACGGAGCCGTGATCAAAGCGCCGGCGACGCTGGGATCCGGGGTCGCGGTGACGGGGATCGTCCCCGTGGTCGCTTGCGCGCGATCGGTGAGCTCGATGTTGAACATCGGCAGTCCCGAGATGCCGCCACGGATATCGCTGCAGAAGATGCCACTTCCGCTAGCGCGTCCGAAGTCGTTCCGGAAGAACCCGATCGTCGCGCCATCGCTCGTGGACGTCGAATAGCTCCGGCCGAACGGCTCGATGAACGAGCGCTCCGGCGTTCGGATCTCCCAGGAGGCTTTGCCGAGCGAAGGGTGGCTGCACCCGAGCAACGCGATCAGCGATAGCAAAGCTCTCATCGAGACGTCCGCTCAGGGTGTGGCGCCGGCGATGAACTCGAGCACGTCGGGGCGATCGACGCGGAACACGCCGCCGGTGCCGCCGCACGAGCCGTTGTAGACTGATCCGGCGTGCGCACTCCTGTCTCCCTGATCATCTACATCACCCTCGTCGGGTGCGCTAGCTCGCCGGCACCTCAGGGCGGCTCGCCAGCACCACGGCCGGAACCGACTGCCACACCGGGCGATGCGCCGATCGTCGAGGACCTCGCCGAACCCAATCGCCCGCTGACGCCAGGTGAGCTAGCACTGCTGCGGCCGATCTTCCGCGACGGCATCGACTACGCGCGCGTGCGGGTGATCAATAACCGGTTCCCGCTGCAGCCCGAGAACGTCTACATGACGCCGCGCGGCCATGTCTATGCACCTGGCGTCCTCTGGCAGGCAGACTTCTCGACCGCTCGCAGCAGCCTGCGCGCGGTGTTCGTACACGAGATGGCTCATGTCTGGCAGCACGCCAACGGCATGGATCTAGTCAGCGAGGGCTTCATCGAGCTCACCCGACACCGCGGCGACTACGAGAAGGCGTACCCGTACGAGCTCGCGCGTGGTCGCGATCTCGTGGACTACGGGATGGAGCAACAGGCCTCGATCATCGAGGACCACTTCGTGATCACCGTCGACCAGAGACATCCGCACATGATCACGAACCGAGGCATCACCGACACCGAGCGCAACGAGCTCTATGCCGCAGTGATGAAGAACTTCCACGGTGACGCGCGCTATGCC
>JACCQV010000644.1 GCA_013813945.1 Deltaproteobacteria bacterium
CAACTCTGGCTGTCGTACGAAGCCCGCCTGTAGTAGCGTCGGCGCGATGGCGCTCCCTACCTCGACGATCGTGATGGCCGTGCTGACGTGTATTCCGTTCGGCCTCGCGATCCGCGAGACCGTGAACGGCGTCCCCGCCACAGCGCGCGGCGAGTACGCCACCGCTGACTCGAGCTACGACGAGGAGGAGTACGCGGCCGACAACGCCCGTCGCGAAGCCGAGGAAGCTGCAGAGGCGGAGCTCGAACGACTCAAGGAGGCGCGGAAGGAGGAGCGGCGGAAGGCGCGCCAGGCACTCTACGGCGCCGAGGTCGCGACGCTCGGTAGCGGGTTCGCCGGCATCTCGCTCGGCATGGAGGAGGTCGACGTCCGCTCGCAGACGATCACCGCACTCGAAGCTGCGACCCAGGTCGACGTCGAGCTGGTGTGGAACGACAAGCTCGACAGGATCTTCATCAAGCCCCATCGCGATGCGGATGCGGACGAGAGGTCGGAGCTCTGCGACAGCCTCGAGACCGATCTCAGGGATGCGTGGGGCCGCGGGGAGACCGACGACTACGAGGGCCGTTACTGGGTGCACGAGCCGGCCGGGACGCGCGCATCGCTCACCTTGGACACGGTGGGACCATGCCGGCTCGACATCGAGCGCTTCGCAATGCCGCGCGAGTGGGCCAACAAGACCAAGCTCTCGATCGTCCCGATGTGGCTCGTCGGCCAGCGGGTCGCCAAGCTGCGCGAGCACCTCGGCCCGCTTCAGAAGCTCGAAACCAGCGACGAGTCAGTTCGCTGGCTTCGCATGGGCGTCGGCCTTGGCAGCGGCGAGACGCGACTCGAGGCGATCGTGGTCAAGGGCAAGGTCGTCGCGATCACCGCCACGACGAACACGCTCGAAACCACGCGCGACAGCGTCATCGAGCAGCTCTCCTCGCTCTACGGAACCGCGAATCATGAGGACGACGGCGTGCACTGGAAGAGCCGGCCCGCGATCAAGCTCGACGACTACGAGGGCGCTGGCATCCGGGTGACAGTCGGCAACCTCCCGGACGAGGAGTAGCATGCCGATCGCGACGATCGTCGTCGGTTGCGATCTGTCCGAGGACAGCGATCGGGCGATCGCCCGCGCGATCGGAATCGCCCTGCTCCACCAGTCGGTCATCGTCCTCGTTCACGCGCAGGCGGATGACGCGATGATCGAGGACGTGGACAACGAGATGCTCAAGCGGCTCGGGGAGGTCAGCGCCGCAGTCCGCGTCGAGGAGGCAATCCAGCTCGCGGATCGGCTCGGCGTGATTCAGAAGCGCGGCCTGCGCACCGAGATCGTGAGCCGGATCGGTCCGCCGGCCGAGGTGCTCGCGCAGGCGGCCCTCGAGCACAGCGCTGAGCTGATCGTCGTCGGCACCCAGGGCCGGACGGGGATCTCCCGGTTCCTGCTCGGCAGCGTCGCGAGCGAGACGATCCGGCACGCACCGTGCGATGTCCTCGTCTGCCGCGGGCCGTCACCCGAGCTGCCGTTCCAGCGCCCGCTCGTCGCTACCGATTTCTCACCGGCTGCGACGAAGGCACTCGCCCACGCCGCTGCGCTGTCGGCGCCCGGCGCGCCGATCGACGTCGTTCATGCGTGGCAGCTTCCGGCGGGTTCGTGGGGCGCGACCCTGCTCGGGCAGGCGCGGTTTCCATGGAACACGGTCCGCGATGCCGTGCTGTCCGGGGCCAAGGCGCAGGCCGAAAAGATCGAGAAGGAGGCAGCTGGCCTCGGTCACCCGATCCACGTCGAGCTGGTGCAGGGCCCGCCGACGTCGGTGATCACGCATGCCGCGGAGCGCGGCGGTCATGATCTGATCGCGGTCGGCGCCCATGGCCACCGCGGGGTTCGTCGCTTGCTGCTCGGCAGCGTCGCCGAGAGCACGATCCGTCACTCACCGTGCTCCGTGCTCGTCGTGCACGGATCAACGGCGGCTTGATCAGCTACCACCCTCGAGGGTGAGCGCGCCGATCTTGTTATCTTCCTTCGCCGCTGCATCTGCGTCGGGGAGCGGCTTCTTCTGCTCGGTGATGTTCGGCCACGTGTCGGCGCTGGCGACCTGGGTCTTCAGGTGATCGGGCCACGACGCGGTATCGACTTCGGCGACCTTCTTCGCGCCGCTGACGAGGGCGTTGATGTCCTTGTAGACGGCCCACTTCGTCGGCAGCTCGCTCTCCTCGAAGATGGCCGTCGTCGGACACTCCGGCTCGCATGCGCCGCAGTCGATGCACTCGTCAGGGTTGATCGCGATCGAGTTCTTGCCTTCGTAGAAGCAGTCGACCGGACACACCGCGACGCAGTCGGTGTACTTGCACTTCACGCAGGGGTCAGCGACGACGTATGCCATGGCGAGATCTAGCCATAACCAGCCCCCCGTCGGAAGGCATGGACGCCAAGATCGCGTAGGTGCAAAGTGTCGCGGCATGAAGATGCTCGCCTGCCTTCTCGTCCTGGCGCTGGGCTGCAAGAGCGGGGATGGCGACAAAGTCGCGTCCACCGGGTCCGCCGCTCCGACCGCTCCGGCCGCTCCGGGATCTCCGTATGCGAAGGACATCGAGGCCCTGTGTGAGTCCGTCACGCGCTCGGGCGCCGACAAGATCGAGCCCGACGCGAAGACGCTGACGATTGCCAACTGGCTCGCGGCCAACCTGAAGACCCCCGAATCCCGCAAGTTCCTCGTCGAGATCCAGCCCCTGGTCGGGGACGCCAAGGCAGCGGCTCTGGAGACCGAGGCGAAGCGTGTAGGTCTCTCTGGGTGCGCCCTGGCCGCCGAGTGGCGCACCCCGCCGACCTGACCGAAAGGGCACGTTCGCTCACCAACCAACATCCTGATGGTGGCGGTGCTCGCATGAAGCGGCTGCGACCATGCTTGGCGCCGACCGCGTGCGATCGCACCGACGCGCTGTTCGCGGTCTGTGAGATTCGTTAGGAGCCAGGCACCTCGCACGCGCTATGTTCTTCGTGATGCAGCTTGGCACGCTAATGTCGATAGGACTGGCCGCCGCGGCCTGTTCGAGCGAGCGGTCGTCGATCGTCACCCAGAATCGATCGCCGCCGCCGTCGTCCTCGGCACCAAGGCTCGAGATCAAACGCAACTTTCGCAAGGAGGGTGCGTGGTCGTTCGACTACCGGCAGACCATGACGTCGAGCTTGAACGACAGCGAGAAGATGGACGCGAACGCGACGGGTGAGCTGACCGTAACGAGTAACCAGGATGGCACGGCCAAGGGCCGGATGTCGCTCCAGCTGACGAGCACCCCCGGCGCAGGCACTCCTCGCTCAGTGCACGACACGATGGACCTGACCTTCACCGAGTCCACGGTCGTCGGGACCCGCGGCGACTCCATGCAGGCACTGACTACGATGCTGATGCCCGCGCCGACTCGCCCGCTGCACGTCGGCGAGACGGCGACAACCACGTTCTCGATCCCGCTCACCACGCAGGGCAGCGCGCAACCGATCAGTGGTCCGATGACCCTGACCTTGGTCGGCTATGACACGGTGCGCGGAGTCCAGTGTGCCCGGATCGAGTCCAGGGTGCGGCTCGATCAGACCGTCGAGGGATCGCGCGTTCGGGTCGACCTCGATGGCAACGCATGTATCGATCCTGGCGACGCGCTGATCCGCACGAGCTCGGTCGAGTTCCTGATGGAGTTGTCGATGAAGGACGGTTTGCGCGGCTATGGTCCGGAAACGATGAAGCTGACCGGCAGGCTGGAGCTCGATCGACGGTGAGCTACGCGCGTCTGCCGTGAACGGTTACGAGGCGGCTTTGTCGTCGAGGGGTGTCGGCGCGATGCCGAAGCCCTTCTCGATCACGCTGTGGAGGACGTAGAGCAGCGGTGTGATCACGATCGCCACGGCGAGCTTGATCAGGTACGACGTCATCACGACTGACACGTACTGCTCGAAGGTGAGCTTGCGTCCCCAGACGAGGGCCGAGATCACGATGGTGTCGATCAGCTGCGAGATCGCGGTCGAGCCTGTCGCGCGTAGCCAGAGCATGCGGTTGCCGGTCGCACGCTTGAGAATCGAGAACACGGAGATGTCGACGAAGTTCGCGACCAGGAATGCGGCCATCGACGACAGCTGGATCTGCGTGGCTTGCGTGAACACGAGATCGAACTCGCGCGGCGTGATCCCGTCCCACGTCCCGCCCCTGGTCATCTCCGCCCACGGCATCGCCCCGGCGGCATAGACGATCAGGAAGGTGAGCCCGACCATGATGAAGGCGAGCAGCGTGATCCGGCGGACGATGCTGCGGCCGTAGAACTCGTTGAGGATGTCCGTGAGAATGAACGTCACCGGGAAGGCGAGCTGCCCCGCGGAGAACGGCCATTCGCGCCCGAACAGGTGAAACGAGGTGACCTTGCCGCCGATCAGGTCACCAACGACGAGGCACACCATGAACGTCGAGACGAGCGTGATGAACAAGGTGAGCCGCGCATCGAGCTTCACGCCGGCAATCTCGCACATCGTGGCGAGTTGTTGTGGCTCGGCAACGGTCCGTGCCAGGATTCGCGCATGAGGAGCGCGGCGCTGTGTTTGCTGGCGATCGCCGCCCCTGCCTGCAACTGGGTCTTCGGGATCGAAGATGTCCTGCAGGTCGACGCCGCCCTGCCCGCCGATGCAGTGCGGCCGATCGCTCGGCTGAGGTGGCTCGTGGCGGTGACGGACGGTCAGGGCATGCCGACCTCGTCGCTCGAACAGCACCCGATCGTGCCGACGCCGACCGTGAAGATCGGACGACTGGGTCAGCCGCTCATGGATGTCGCGATCGACGAGACCGGCACGATCACGCTGCCCGAGGGCTACGAGAGCTCGCCGTGGCGGCTCGAGTATCAGCTCGCGGGCGACGTGCCGCGCGAGATCCAGTGGTCGATGACGGCAGAGCGCACCCCTCAGGCGATCGTGCCCCGGTTCGGACGGCTCGAGCGCACCTCGATCCCGGGGGCGAACACGGTGATGACGATGACGCCATCGGACGGCATGCCCGGGAGTCACGTCGGCCCCGTCGTGTTCACGACCGGGATCTGGACGCAGTCGGTGCCGACCTTCGGATTCCCCGCAGGCCCGACGTTCAACCAGAATCTGAATGCGTCGGTCCAGCTGAGCGGACCACCTGGCGCGCCGGATCACACCAAGGGCGACCTCGTCGTGCTCTCGGACTACGCGACGTCGGAGAGCTGCCGGCGCAGCGTCGGATCTGCGGTCTTCAAGCTGGCGCTCACGGATGGGCCGTCGACGACGATCACCGCCGAGCCGTGGAGAAACTCGGCTCGGACCACCACCGTCACGGGTCCTGCCTCGGATGTCGTGCGTGTCGGCCTCGCGGCGTCGACCACCACCAGCAACGTGACGACCGTCGTGCAGGTCGGGCCGGCGGCGAGCTCGACGATGCCGGCGTTCACGCAAGAACCTGGCGCGGAACGAGCGCCGCGCCTCGAGCTCCGTGGGCCTTTGCTCCTGCCGATGCTGGATTGCACGAACGCCCCTCTCGGCGCGCCGCTGACCTACAACCTCCCGCCTTCACTCAGCACGTTTGATCAGATGGCTCACATCCAGGTGACGGCGGATCGCACCGTACCCGGCGGGCCGAACCTCACCCACGGGCTCGTCGCGGTGAGGTTGATCGCGGCTAACCGCGCCGACTTCGACATCAATGTCGCCATGCCGCTATCGCCGTTCCTGCTCGGAACGCTCGATCTCTCCACGACCGATGACGTGCCGCTGCCGGCGGGCACCGATCCACTCGTGCTGACGTTCATGACCGAGACCACGGGGATCTCGGACTACTTCGAGGTCGTGCTTCATCGCGTCACCGGTACGTCGACGACGCCGGAGCGCGTGTACACGATCCAGCAGCCGGCGCTCACGATCGACCGTGGCGTGTTCACGATGGGAACGGATTACGTGTTCGAGATTCGCGCGTTCCGCGGCGCGCCCGACGCCCGGTTCGCGGACTTCACGCGTTATGACTCGACACAAGCGTCCGCGGTCGTGTGGACGCGCACGTTCGAAGCTCGCTGACGCACGAGAGCGCTGATCGCCTCGACGAGCACCGGCCCACTTACCGGCTTGAGCACCACGCAATCCACGAGAGCCGCGATCTCCGGCGCAACCGCCTGCCCCGTGAACATCAGGATCGGCACCAGCGGCGCGAGCGCACGAATCCGAGGCACGAACGTCTCGCCGGCAGCGCCGGGCATCGACCGATCGAGGAGGATGCAATCGAGCGGCGGGCGAGTCACGAGATGAGCGAGGCCCGCCTCTCCGCTGGCGACAGCCTCGACGCCGAACCCTTCGCTCGCGAGCAGGGAGCTGATCGCGGTCCGGACCGCGGCATCATCGTCGACGAGCAGGACGCGGCCACGTGAGGGCGCGGCGGCCTTCCGCGTCGCGCACTCTACCGGCACGGCGGCGGTACCGGGCAGGCACACCTTCATCGTGGTGCCTGCGCCTGGGGTCGACGTGCACGTGAACGTGCCCGCGAGCTCGCGCACGATGGCGTAGCTGGTCGCGAGCCCGAGGCCGGTGCCACCGCCGACCACCTTCGTCGAGAAGAAGGGATCGAAGGCTCGGCGGGCGATGTCCTCCGTCATCCCGATTCCATCGTCGGTGATCGTGATCTCGAGAGAGCTCGCGTCATGGGCATCGACGGTGATCGAGATGACCGGCGTCGTGTGGCCGCGTTCGGTGACCGCATCGCGAGCGTTGACGAGCAGGTTCATGAGCACCTGCTCGATCTCGTTCGGGGTGCAGCGAACCCAGGGCAGCCCCGGGGCGATCGTGCACACCAGGTCGATCTGACGGGCGAACGTGTTCCGGCACATCGTGACGACTTGCTCGACCGCGAGCCTGATGTCGCGCGGGCGTCGATCGGCCGGCGCACGGTGGCCCGTGAAGGTCAGGAGCTGACGCACCATCTCGGCGCTGCTGAGAGCCGTGTCGAGGGCCCCATCGATCAAGGAGCGCTCGGATCCTGGCATCCGCTTGGCGAGAACCTCGAGCGTGCACACCATGACCGTGAGCATGTTGTTGAAGTTGTGCGCGATGCCGGCAGTGAGGTGGCCGACGGCATCCAGGCGCTGCGCGTGACGGAGCCGCTCCTCGAGCTCGTGCTGCTGGGTGACGTCGAGGCTGCCGCCGATCATCCGCGCAGGGCGACCGTTCGCGTCGAGCTCCGTGCGACCGCGAGAGAGGATCCAGCGAATCGAGCCATCGTCGGTGATGATCCGATGGATCGGACCGCTGAACGGCCCGCCTGCGATCGAGCTGGCCATGTTCGCGCGCAGCATGTCGCGGTCATCTGGGTGGGCCAGGCCATCGATGTAGTCCATGAGGTCGACGGGCTTCGCGCGGCCGTATACCTCGTGCGTCCGCGGGTACCAGTGCACCGCATTGGTGGCGGGCGTCCAGCTCCACAAGCCGATACCGGTCGCCTCGATGGCGACCCGGAGCTCCTCCTCGCTTCGGCGCAACGCGAGATCGCGGCTGTGGAGGCGCGTGACGTCCACGGACACCAGGCACGCACCGCGGAGCCCCGAGGGATCCGCGAGCGGTGTGACGACCGTCTCGTAGTGCGCGGAACACCCATCGGGTCCCGCCGCGATCACCTCGTACGCACCCGAACTGCCGGTGGCGAGCACGTTCAAGATGCACGCCCTCGCGTCGGCCACCGAGTCGGGGTGAACGAACTCGAAGATGTCGCGCCCGAGGACGTCCTCCATCGTGGACGCCGGCAGCAGGCGGTTGATGTAGAGCAGCCGCATGTCTGCATCGATCCGGCAGATGAACGCGGGCACGGCACCGAGCAGCGACTCGAGGAAGGCAGCCGCGTCGGAGGGCGGAACACGCTGCGCGTCAGCAAGCTGGCGCCGGAGCTCCGCACACTCCGCCTCGAGCGCTTTCACCCGGTCTTCCATCAGCTTCCATCCTACGCGGGGCGGACACAGTTCGGTCGGACAGGGTCCGGTTCTCGGCCAAACCGGACGCCGGAAGGCCAGAAAACAGCGCGTTGCCGCTGGCACGTCACGTGGACACGCCTCGCGCGGAGGTTCCATGTCCGTGCAAGAGAAGAAGAACAAGAGCATCGGTGAAGCGATCCGCGCGATCCACAAGCAGTTCGGATCGGGCTCGATCATGCGGCTCGACAACAGCGAGGTGCAGCCAGTCGACGTGATCCGGACCGGCTCGATCGCGC
>JACCQV010000652.1 GCA_013813945.1 Deltaproteobacteria bacterium
ACCCTACGTAGGCGCATCGGGCGGACCTTAACGCAGATCGCGGCGGTGTTATGATCCGAGCGCTTGATCGGCGAGGTGTTCGGGAACTTCCGGATCGTGTCGCGCCTCGGGCGTGGCGGGATGGGAGAGGTGTGGCTCGCCGAGCAGCAGAGCATCGGGACGCGTGTCGCGGTCAAGTTGCTGAATCGGGACATCTCCGCGGACGCGGAGCACGTGCAGCGCTTCTTTAACGAGGCGCGTGCGGTCTCCCGGATCCAGCATGCTGGCATCGTCAAGATCTTCGACGTCGGCTTTCATCCGTCGGGCCACGCGTACCTCGTCATGGAGTTCCTCGACGGCGAATCGCTCGGGAGCCGGATCCGGCGGACGCTGTGGATGGGACCACCGCACATCGCCGATCTTGGCAAGCAGATCGCGGGCGTGCTCGAGGCGACCCACACCGCTGGCATCACCCATCGCGATCTCAAGCCCGACAACATCTTCATCGTTGCGGATCGCGAGCTCGCGAGCCGGCAGCGCGCGAAGGTCCTCGATTTCGGGATCGCGAAGCTGACGGGGACCCTGGCGCACGCGTCGCCGCGGACGATGGGCACGATGGGCACGCCCGCGTACATGGCGCCCGAGCAGTGGGGCGACGCCTCGCGAGTGGACTGGCGCGCAGACATCTACTCGCTCGGTTGCCTCGTGTTCGAGATGGCGTGCGGCAGACCCCCGTTCGTCGTGACCACGCTCGCCGAGGCATGTGGCAAGCACCTGACCGAGGTCCCGCCGAGGGCGAGCTCGATCGTCAGTGGAGTACCCGCCGAGCTCGACGAGCTGATCGCGTGCATGCTCGAGAAGCGGCCTGACGATCGCCCGCAGTCGATGGAGGTCGTGGTCAAGCGGTTCGACGCGATCGCAGCGATCGTCGGACCACCGCCACCGATGACGCTCCCTTCGCCCAACGTCGATCCGGCGCACCCGTCATCGCCGTCCGGGCGTGGCGGCGCGTGGAGTGCGGGACTCGACGCGACGGCTGGGACCGAGGTTCCGGGCCACCATCCCGGACTCGCGCCGACCGTTGGCACCGATCCACCCGAGCGGCGCGCTGCCGGAACCGCACCGCGCGTGCCGGAGCCGATCGCATCAGCAAAGCGCAGCAAGGCGCCGTTCGCGATCGCGGCGCTGCTCCTCCTCGGCGTGGCCGGCGGCGCAGCGGCGTACGTTCTGCGCGGCCGCGGGCCTACCCGGTCCGCCACGCCGCCCGCTCCGCCGATCGCCATCGCACTGCCTGCGCAGCCACCGGCGGCGTTCGTCTGTGAATCACCGATGGCGCTCCCCTCGACCGCCGGCGAGAGCTCGAGCGAGGTGACGCTGCGCTACGGCTCGGCGATCATGAAGGAGAGCGAGGTGACGTCGACGCTTCATTCGACCTGGAACGTCGACGAGCAGGTGCGCCGCGAGAGCGCCGAGCTGACGCTGACGATCGTCAGTACGCTCGACTGGGGCTTGATGCTGGGGGAGACCTTCACCGCAGAACTGGTGATCCGCAAGATCTCCGTCGACCGAGAGACCACGCGCGAGGAGGCCGGCAAGCCTGCGGAGGTCGAGACGGTTCGCTGGCGCTCCGAGGATCCCGACGCTCCGCCGGCGCTCGAGCCGCTGCGCGCGGCGATCGGCTGGCCGCTCGCGTTCAAGATGACGACGCGCGGGCAGATCGTGAACGACAACACGCGCGACCTGCAGGACATGCTGCGCGCGAAGAAGCTGCCGCAGGACATCGTCGAGCTGTTCACGCGCGACGAGCTGTTCCGGACGATGTTCATCGAGCTCCCCGAGGAGCCCATCAAGGTCGGCGCGCGCTGGCGTGGTGGGGAGCTGCTGCGGAAGCTCCCATCACGCGGCCAGATCGCTGCGGTCTACGAGTTTCGCGTCGCACGGGTCTCGGGCAACGCAAAGCAGGTCGTGATCGAGACGCGGCCCGCTCTCAAGCTCGACCTCTCCGGTCGAATCAAGGAGCTCTCGCCGAAGCAGACCGCCTTCCAGATGTGGACGGTCTTCGACGTGACCCGCGGCGAGCTGACGAGCACGGAGGCGCGCGCGTGTGCCCGCATGTCGATCGAGCACGACGGCAAGCCGGTCCGCGCCGACGCCGTGCTGCATCAGACCGGCGCCTCGCGTGCGATCTCGCTGATCGATCAAGCAGCAGCGAAGTCGCCACTAGCGCAGCTGCCGGAGAAGCCCCCGGCGGACGCCGTGGTCATCCAGATGGCGCGGTTGACCACCCAGGTCTCGCAGTGCGGCACTCACCAGCGCGCTCTCAAGAGCGTCACGGTGCGCGTCGAGATTGCCCCCGACGGCAGCGTTGCTTCCGCATGGGCCGCGGGGAGCGCGCCCCTCAAGGCCTGCGTCGAGCCGCTGTTCAAGCAGCTGCTGTTTCCGCAGAGCGTCCTCGGCGACATCGTCACGAAGGACTTCGCGCTGATGCCGGGCGGCGCCTAGGCCTGCTGCTGGCGATCGCGCGCGAGCTGCGACTGGTGCGCGACCGACGCCCACTCGATGCGCTGCGGAGTCGCGAGGCCCAGCGTGACGATTGCCGTCGCCAGCTGGACCTTCATCGACCGCTGATACGCCTGAGCAGCGCGGAGGCGCTCGCGCGAGAGGATGCCGGAGCTGACGAGGTACTCGGCGAACCCGGGAAGCTCGGGCATCGCGCCGCGCGTGAACGGGCGGCTCGGGATCTTCGTTGGCGCCTCGGCCGGCTGCGGGCTGATCGTGAACATCGGCGCCGGCTCCTTGGCGCGACCGAGAGGCGCGAGGTTCGGTGGCGGCGGCAATGGCGTCGCCATCGACGGAGCCAGGGTGACCGTTGGCTGGTACGCGATCGCAGGAGCAGGCGTCTTCCAGAGATTGCCGGCGCGCTCCGATCCGCGCGCGAATGGCGTGGTCGTGCGCTCGTCGCCGGTCGGCGAGTCGGTGCCGCGGGCGGACCGCGCGTGGTTGCCTGGCGAAAACCGTCCAGCCGCGGCAACCGGTGCCGGGATTGATCTGGCCACCGCGGCTGGACGAACCGATGCATCGACGATCTGCAGCCAGTCGGCGGCAGCCTGATCGTCGCGGTCGAGGCGAAGCGCCTCGCGGAAAAAGATCATGGCGGACTCGTTCTCGTCACGGCGCGCGGCGAGCTCGCCGAGCAACCGGTACGCGATGCCGCACTGGGGATCGAGGCGGATGATGTCGCGGAGGTCCGCCTGCGCATCGAGATCGCGGCGCAGTGCGATGTGAGCGCGCGCTCGCATCACGAGCATCTCGACGCACTCCGGCTCTGCCTCGAGGGCGTCCGTGCAGACCGCGACGACCCCGGGAAAGTGCCGTGCGTCGAACAGCTCGGCCGCCGATGCGATGACTCCTCGATCCACGGAGTCCAATCGAGCAAGCCATGGGCCACCCGTCGGCGCCCCCAAGCTACGGGAATCTCGGGGTTCCATGCGATCTCCACGGGGTCTGGAGGTACCCCGACGCGGCCCCGGCTCCCCACCCCGACCGATCGCCGTCCCGATCGCAGCGGACCCTGGCAACCCTGGTTCGTGGCCGGCATACTCCTAAGCGTGCGCTCGTCGTGGATCCTCGTGATTTTGCTCGCCGCTGGATCCAGCGAAGCAAAACCAGCCCCCGAGTCTCCGCGCGCCCCGCCGGTCACCGACGGCGACTTCTGGCGAGACGTGGTCGAGCCCCACGCCGAGGAGATCCGGAAGATCGTCAACGGCGCGCGCAACGGGATCCGGATCGCAGACGACGCCCTTCAGAGCGACTCCGAGTGGGCGGTCGTGCAGCGGATGCGCTACTTCGAGGACGCCTACGGGATGCTGCGCTACGCCCGCAAGCTCGCGCCCGACAACGTCGAGGTGCTCGTGATGCTGGGGCGTGCCGCCGACGAGATCGGAAAGACCCGAGAAGCGATCAACGCACTCGAGACCGCGATCCAGATCGCCGGGCCCGACAAGACGAGCCTGGAGGCCGTCGGTCGCCTCGGTTCGATCTATCTACGCCTCGGAGACCGCGATGCGGCGATTCGCTGGCTGCGGCTCGCTCAGGGACCGCTCAAGGCCGACTCCGCGCAGGCGCTGGTTCATCTCGCGAACGCGCTCGCAGCGCGCGGCGAGGTCACGGCCGCGGTCGACACGCTGGTCAACGCGCTGCCCGCACACAACATGTCGTTCTACTCGCAGGAGCTCACGCTCGCCGCGTTCACGCTCGCGCTGATCTACGACCGTGACGAGCAGCGCAGCGCCGCGTTCGAGGTCCTCGATCGCATGAAGTCCGCCCTCCAGCACTCGTTCGGGACCCAGGTCCAGAACATGATCGCGACGCTGCGGTTCTCGCCCGCCGAGGACCAGCACTACTACCAGGGCCTGCTCTACGAGGCGATGGACCAGTACGTCGAGGCACGCGCTTCGTTCGCCCTCTACGCCGCCTCGGGTGATACTCCGTGGCGCGACCGCGCTCTCGATCACGTCCGCGCGATCGACGCCCACCGCAAGAAGCCGCTCCCCGTCGTCAAGGTCGCACCGACTCCGCCCCCGACACCACGTCCGCAGAACTATCACCCATGACCCGCGCGCTGCTCATCGCACTCTGCCTCGCCACGACGACCGCGCACGCGGACGTCTGGCAGCGCGCGATCGACACGACCGACTCGACCAAGGATCGGTTCGAGGCGGCGATGCGCTCCGGTGATGAGCTCGCGCAGCGCGCGAACGCGAAGAGTCAGAACCGCGCGAGCGTGACGTCGCAGATCGATCAAGCGATCCGTGCCTATCGCGAAGCCGCCGCCATCGTGCCGACCAGCGCCGAGCCCTACTTCCGGATCGCGAGCCTGCTCGAGAGCTTCTTCACCGACTGCGAGCCGCGCGGCCTCGGGCTCGTTCGCCCGCAGACCTGCATGGATCGCCGCTCGATCAACATCGAGCGCACGAAGGAGACCGTCGAGGCCTGGGACGAGTTCGAGAAGCGCGCGCCTCTGGATCCGCGGCTCGCCGAGGCCCTGTTCAGCCGCGCGATCCTCCGCACCAAGCTCGTCGAGACCTCCTCGAAGGACTCGAAGGCCTACCTCGAGGGCGCGATGCGCGACTACAACGCCCTGCTCGATCGCTCCGACGGGCTGACGATGGTCTCCATGGAACAGGTCTGGGGCAACCTCGCCGAGACCTACATGATGCTCGGCAAGCTCGAGGAAGCGCTCGATGCCTACTCCGTCGCGATCGAGCGCGGCGGCAACAGCTCGACGTTCTATGGCAAGGCAGTCGCCCTCGATCGCGACGAGCGCCAGGCCGAAGCCCTCGAGCTCATCCGGGCGCAGGGAGTCCGCGCCTTCCGCGAGTTCGAGAATCAGTTCAGCGAAGGCGACGTGTTCTTCGTGCCCAAGGGCGAGGAGTTCTATTACTTCGCGCTCATCCACGAGGCGTACGGCTACATCAACGAGGCGATCGCGAACTGGCGCCTGTTCATCAAGAGCGGCGCGCACCCGGTCTATCACCCGCGCGCGAAGGCTCACATCGACGCGCTGCTGATCAAGCAGAAGACCAACCCGCGCCCGCCGCCGCGACCCGACCTCAACGACTTCTTCCCGTAGCGCGACGCTCAGTACTCGTAGCCGGCGGAGAAGCCGATCACGCGGATCGCATCCGTCGCGGAGCTCGCCTCGGTCGGGGACATCGAATCGAACTCGAGATCCCAGCTGTACTGGATCGCGGCGGCCTCGATGCGCGCGGTGATCTTGCCGAACCGCGCGGCGATGCCGACCGAGGCACGGAAGCCCGAAGGGTCCGCACGCGTGAACTTGGCCTCGAGCTTTCCGCCCGAGCGGATCGAGCGGTTCTCGAAGGTCAGGAACGGCTCGACGAGACCGCTCTTGAACGGGAGAAGCACCGAGATGCGCGCGCCGACCCGGAACGCCTTGTAGTCGACGTCGGGGACCTTCGCGATGTCGTTGGGGAGCCCTTCGAACTGGTACTGATCGCGGACGTAGCCGCCGCCGAGCTCCGCGGTCACGCGGTTGAAGAACGTCCAGCGGTGGCGGAGCGAGAGCTCCATGCTCTGCCAGAAGGTGTTGGTTCGGTTCATCAGGCCGGCCGCGGTCACCGGCTGCTTGTTGATGCCGTACTGGTAGCGCGCCATGATCGAGAGGCCGCGCAGGAACCGGATCCCTGCCATCGATCCGGGCCACAGCTCGAGACCGGGGCCGACGAGGACCTGGCCCGCCTCGTCGAAGCTCCCGGTGTTGATGCTGGAGCCGCCCGCATCGGCGTACGAGAAGTCGCGGAAGCCGATGTCGACGAGGGCCGACAGCGAGAGGTAGCGGTCGCGCCTCGACGGTGCGGTGACCTTCTCGGTGATCGCACCGTCGCCGGTCTCGCCGTCGCCATCCTCCCCGGGATCCTCGCCATCCACGCCGTCGCCGGCATCGCCGCCGTCGCCACCTTCGTCCGGAGGGTCGCTCGCCACCTTCTTGGGCACGACGTTGAGCTCGGAGCCTGCGACCACGTCGACGTAGTCGTCGTAGATGGTCTTGCCCTTCAGCACGATCACGACGTGATGACCCTCGGCCGCGACCTCGGCGCTGACGGGTGCCTTGCCCTTGACGTCGCCGTCGATCGTGACGGTCGCACCGACCGGACCATCGACGACGATCGTTCCGATCGCGGCCCGCAGCGTGAACACCGCGTCCGCTACCTTGCCGCGCTTGGGGACGACGACGTTGCCGTACTCGCGCTGGTGATCCTTGAGATCGATCACGATCGAGGTCTCGCCCGGCGCGAGGTCGATCGAGCACGGGGTCGGGGTGCACGCGGGACTCTCCTCGGTCGTGCCGATGTAGACTGTCGCACCCGCGGGCACGGTCACGACCTTGACCTTGCGCTTGGGCGCCGCATCGGCAGAGCCGACCCAGCCGACCACCAGCGCAAAGGCGAGGACCCGGAACACTGCAATAATGATAACGCGCCCCACCAGGGGTTCCCAGTCGAGTGATCTGAGCCGCGAAAAGGCCCATAGCCAGGCGTATATCCTCGGGTCGTGACGTTCGCGGTCCTCCGGCTCACGGCGCTCCTCGTCTGCGTCGGGCTGGCGACCAGCCGGATCGGCCTCGTGGTTCACGAGCTGATCGGGCATGGCGCGGCGACCCTGGCGGTCGGCGGGACGGTGACCGACGTCCAGCTGTTCTACTTCGCAGGGGGCTGGATCCGGTTCCGCGCCACCGGGGGCGAGCTCGTGATCGCGATGGGCGGCATCGTGGTCGAGGTCGTGGTCGGGGCGGCGCTCGTGAGCGGCTTCGCTCGCCGCGATCAGCTCGCGGGGCGGATCGCGCGTGCGATCGGCTGCGCGCTGATCATCCACGCGAGCTGGTACCTCGCGACCGGGACCTGGCACGGCTACGGCGATGGCGTGCAGCTGCACCGCCTGCTCGGAGCGTCGCGCTGGCTGGTCGCGGTTCCTGCCGCACTCGTGACCTGCGCCGCCGGCTATGCCGGCGCGAAGATCGTGCTCGGTGCGCTCGCGGCGACGGTTCCCGGATCGCGGCGTGCGCGCGTTGTCGGCACGGTGATCGCGATCGTGCTGGCCGGGGCGATCCAGCTCGGCGCGGCGGTGGGGGAGGTCGTGGTTCGCCGCGATCCGACCTACACCACGGCGATGCGCCCCGAGCGCGAGCGCGTGATCTCGCGGGAGCTGGCGCAGTCGATCGAGGCGCAGCGGCGGCAGGGGCAGGCACCGACCGACGCGGACCGTGCACGGCTGCGACGCGAGATCGCGGATCGCCACCAGACGTTCCCGTTCGCGTACGTGCTCGGCGCGCTCCTGGTCGTCGCGATCGGGGCGGGGGCGGCGCGGTCGCGGGCCACCCCCGGCGGGACGCTGTCACCGCGGCTCGTCGCGATTGCGGCAGCGGTAGCCGGC
>JACCQV010000670.1 GCA_013813945.1 Deltaproteobacteria bacterium
GGCGTCGGTGGCCTCATCGGCTACGGCCGCGCGGGCGTCCTCGAGCTCGGTGGCTCGGCTGGCTTCACGTTCGCGTCGGACTACCGCAACCTGAACATCGCGCCGTCGATCGGCTGGTTCGTGGCGGACAACCTCGAGCTGTCGGCCATCCTGAGCATCTCGAACATCAAGGCGGGCGGCTCTTCGACGACGCTGTGGTCGGCGATCTTCGAGCCGAGCTACCATGTTCCCTTCAACCGCTCGATGTTCGCGTTCGCCGGCATGGGCCTCGGCGCGTCGCACGTCTCCAATCTCGGAACGGGCTTCGCTGTTGCTCCGCGCGTCGGCATGAACTTCATGGTCGGCCGCTCGGGCGTGCTGACCCCGTCGCTGTCGTACCAGTACACGACGATCGACACGGACATGGACGGAGTCACTCCTGGCGACGTCACCGTGGTTGCCGTGACCAGCGCTCTGCAGATCAACATGGGCTACACGGCGATGTGGTGAGCTGCATCTACGACTGACGCTCAACGTTTGAGGAGGTGCCTCGTCGGTTGATAGCCGACGGGGTTCTCTCGCGCTTATTTATCTGCCAGCGTTGTGGGGCATGTCCCACGACGATGACGAGCTTCCCTCCGGTCTGAGTCGTCGCGCCTTCATCGGTGGAACGACCGGCGGCGCGGCCGCAGTCAGTCTGATCACGCTCTCCGGCAAGGCACGCGGAGCGACGAGCCCGCGGGTCAGTGGTCCGGGGGCTGTGCGGATCTCGATGACCGTGAACGGTGCGCCGCGCACGCTGAAGGTCGAACCGCGTACGACGCTGGTCCGCGCACTTCGCGACGAGCTCGGGTTGCGGGGAACCAAGGTCGGCTGCGATCGCGGCGCGTGTGGTGCCTGCACCGTCCACCTCGACGGCGAAACCGCGCTCGCATGCACGACGCTCGCGCTCGAGGTCGGCGACCGCAAGGTCACGACCATCGAGGGCCTCGCCAAGGGCACGACGCTGCACCCGATCCAGCAAGCATTCATCGAGCAGGACGCGATGCAGTGCGGGTTCTGCACGCCGGGCATGGTGATGAGCTGCGCCGCGCTGCTCGCGAAGGACGCCAAACCGGATCGCGCGACGATCCGCAACGCGGTCGCCGGCAATTTGTGCCGGTGCGGGACCTATCCCAAGGTGTTCACCGCCATGATGACGGCGTCGGGGCAGCCCGCGAAGGGCTGGACACTCGAGACGCGGACGACCGGTAATCCGGCTGCGCCTCCTCCCGGCAGCGCATGGGTCGGCATCGCCGGCGGTGCGGTGACGGCGCAGCTGCGCACGATCCCCGAGACCGAGGCGAAGCCGTGGCCGATGAACCCTGGCCTGAACGTCGTCGGCAAGTCCACGTCGCGCCTCGACGGTCGCGCGAAGGTCACGGGCGAGGCGCAGTACACGTCGGATGTAGCGCTCCCGGGGATGCTGCACGCAAGACGCGTGGTCTCGCCGCATGCCCACGCGATCGTGAAGCGCGTCGATACCAGGAAGGCGGAGAAGCTCGCGGGCGTGAAGGCGGTGTTCGTCGTCAAGAAGCAAGAGGGCGCGACGCTCGTCGATCCGAGCACCGAGAAGAACGGGACCTTTCCTCGCATCCGCTATGCGGGGCAATGCGTCGCTGCCGTCGCTGCGACGACGCCCGAGATCGCCGACGATGCCGCGCGCCTCATCGAGGTCGACTACGAAGTGCTGCCCGCGGCGACCAGCCTCGATGCGGCGATGGCGAGCAGTGCACCGCTCGTCTATCCCGTGCGCGTCAACCTGGGCGGCAGTGCGGGCGGTGGTGGCGCGGCAAAAGATCTCGCGCAGCAGGGCAACCTGCGCGGACCGACGCAGCTCAGCGAAGGCGACGTCGATGCCGAGCTCGCAGCGAGCGCGCACAAGATCACCGGGACATTCCGCACCCAGGTGCAGACGCACTCGCCGATGGAGACCCACGGCATCGTCGCGGACTGGAAGCCGGCGGAGCTCACCGTCTACATGTCGACGCAAGGCACCTCGACCGTGCGCGACGATCTCGCGACCGTGTTCGATCTACCGAAATCCAAGGTTCGCGTCGTCTGCGACTTCATGGGCGGCGGCTTCGGCGCCAAGTTCGGGGGAGGGCACTTCGGGGTCGTTGCCGCGGAGCTGTCGCGCCGCGCGAAAGCGCCCGTCCGGCTCGTGCTCGATCGACGCGAGCAACACACCGCGGTAGGCAATCGCCCGAGTACGCTCCAGCAGCTCACGCTCGGCGCCACGCGCGAGGGCGATCTCAACGCCGTTGATCTCGTGAGCCACGGCACCAGCGGCATCTCGACCGGGGCAGGCGTCGGGTGGGCAGCGCAGCGACTGTTCCCGGCAAACGCGGTCCGCACCCGTCAGTACGACGTGTTCACTCACGCAGGTCCCGGCGCGGCGTTCCGGGCGCCCGGCATGCCGCAGGGTGTGTTCGCGCTCGATCAGCTCGTTGACGAGCTCGCGGAGCGCGTCGGTATGGACTCACTCGATCTTCGCGATCGACTCGACGTCGACGAGCGCGATGGTGCGCCGACCGCGCCCGAGCGCATCGCGCGCAAGCTCGAGCGCCGGATCGGCGCCGATCGGATCGGATGGAAGAGCCGTCATGCACCGGGCGCCGAGAAGGGCCCGATCAAGACCGGCATTGGCGTCGCCACATCATCGTGGCGGCGGATCGTCGACATGGACTCGGCGTGCGAAGTGCGCCTCGCACGCGATGGTTCCATCCAGCTCCGGTCCTCGGTGATGGACATCGGCACCGGCACGCGGACCGCACTCGCGATGGTTCTCGCTGAAGACTTCGGTCTCCGCCCCGAGGACATTCACGTTCAAATTGGCGACACGCGGTGGCCGATCGGTCCGTCGTCGGGCGGCAGCAAGACGCTCGTCGGGATCACGCCCGCGGTCCGCCAGGCGGCGCACGAGGTGCGCATCAAGCTGTTCGCCGCGGTCGGCAAGAAGCTCGGCGTCGAACCCAAGGATCTGCGGATCGTGCCCGGCCGCGTCGAGTCGAGCGTCGACCCGAGCAAGGCGCTCGCCTGGAAGCAGGCGTGTGCGACGATCCCGACAGACGAGCTTGCAGCCATCGCGAGCCGCCCCGCGGACTGGCAGGGACCGAAGGCTGATGGCTACGGCGGCGTGCAGTTCGCGTCGGTCCAGGTCGATACCGAGACCGGCGTGATCCGCGTGCTCAAGGTCGTCGCGGTGCAGGAGTGCGGACGGCTGATCAATCCGCTCGCGGTGCAGAGTCAGATCAATGGCGGCATCATCCACGGCATCTCGTGGGCCCTGTTCGAGGATCGCCACCTCGACCACAAGACGGGGCGCATGCTCAACGCGAACCTCGACCAGTACAAGGTGCTCGGCGCGAAGGACACGCCGTTCATCGACGTGATCCTGCTCGATCAGTACGTCGGGCTCACGAACACCGACGCGCACGGGATCGGCGAACCCGCGAATGTCGCCACCGCAGCGGCGCTCGCGAATGCCGTCTACAACGCGATCGGCGTGCGGATCCGGGAGCTGCCGATGACTCCACGTACGGTGCTGGCAGCACTGAAGAAGGGGAATCGCTCGTGAAGAACTTCGAATGGGTCCAGCCCGAGACAGTCGCCGATGCGGTCGCTGCGCTCGGTCATCCGGGCGCGATGGCACTCGCAGGTGGCGTTGACCTCCTCGATCGACTCAAGGAGCGGCTCGACAGCCCGAGCCGGCTCGTCAGCCTGCGCAAGTTGCCCAACCTGAGCGAGATCAAGGTCGCAGGCGGTGTGGCGACAATCGGCGCGAACGTCACGCTGGCGCGGCTCGCTGCCGATCCGGCGCTTCAGAAGTCGCATCGGATCATCAGTGATGCCGCCGGGCACGCCGCGACACCGCAGCTCCGGGCAATGGCGACGATCGGCGGCAACCTCGCGCAACGCCCGCGCTGCTGGTACTTCCGTTCCGAGGAGTTCGTGTGCCGCAAGAAAGGGGGAGCCGAGTGCTTCGCCCAGGAAGGCGACAACTCGATGCACGCAGTGTTCGACAACAAGCTCTGCGCAGCGACGCACCCATCGACGGTGGTCACCGCACTGATCGCGCTGGGCGCGCGGGTCACGATCGCCGGCGCCAAGGCGCGCGAGGTCGAGCTCGCCAGCTTCTTCGTCAAGCCCGAGACCGACGTACGCCGCGAGGTCGACCTCGCATCGGGTGAGCTGATCACGGGGCTCTCGGTTCCCGCGTCGGCCGCGAACCTCAGGACCGCGTACACCAAGCAGGTCGCCAAGCAGTCGTTCGACTGGCCCCTCGTCGATGTCGCGGTCGCGCTCGTGATGGATGGCCAGACCTGTCGACAGGCAACGATCGTGCTCGGCGCCGTCGCTCCGACGCCGCGGCGTGCGGTCGAGGCGGAGCGGGTGCTTGCTGGCGCGACGGTCGACGTGCTCGCAGCAGGCCGGGCTGCTCGTGCGGCGATCGCGAGTGCGTCGCCACTCGCGCACAACGATCACAAGGTTCAGATTCTCGAGACAGTCCTCGCACGCACGATCATGAACGCAGCCGCGGGGAGGGCGTCATGAGCGAAGACAAGTCGCCAGCACGGCGCGTCGAGCTGCCGCTGCTGTGCAAGTTTCTGCGCTGCAAGTCGGGCTACGGCGCGATCGAGAACAACACCGCGTGGCAGCTCGGAACATCGACGACCGAGGCGTACTGGTGCCTCGCGACGATGGAAGCGTTCGGGCCGGATGATTCGTACGCTCACGCAACCGTCTGTCAGGGTGGTCGCGGCTGCTATCGGCGCGACTGAGCTGACGCAAAAAAAAACCGCCGGCGCGAACGCCGGCGGCCGACTCGTGGATCTCGCGGCAAGCCCCCACGAATCGAGTGAGGCACCGCGTGCCTCGTGGACTCCCCGTGCACGCGGGGAGCCACCGCCGAATCGTTGTCGGCGAGGCCTGTGCCCGCGATGCGAGCATGGATGAAGTGGGCGCGCCCGGTGCAACTGGGCACCTGTCGCCCACTGCCTCAGCGATTCCCCTACGGGGCGCGATGGTCGAGCCAACGAATCCACTGGGTTGCAGACCTGGACTCAGGCTTGCTCGTAGGTCCAAGCGCGGCAAGCGGCTTCCGCTTTGCTCACCAGATATCCCGCAACAGCGGAGAGGGACTTCAATATGCGTACGTTCAACAAGACTATCTTCAGCACGATCCTCCTCATGGCAGCCTCGTCGGTTGCGCTCGCCCAGACCCCGGTCACGAGCGACGAGACTCCCCAGACCCCGCCCGCCGGCACGGATTCCGGCACGGGCACCCCGGGCAAGACCGCCGCTCCGACGGAGCCGGGCGAGACTCTCCCCGAGTCGCAGTCCGATCATGACGTGCAGCCGCCCGTCGCTTCGCCGGGCGCAGCGGCGGCCGGTGGCATCGTCAGCCAGGCTGGCGTCGGTGGCCTCATCGGCTACGGCCGCGCGGGCGTCCTCGAGCTCGGTGGCTCGGCTGGCTTCACGTTCGCGTCGGACTACCGCAACCTGAACATCGCGCCCTCGATCGGCTGGTTCGTGGCGGACAACCTCGAGCTGTCGGCGATCCTGAGCATCTCGAACATCAAGGCGGGCGGCTCTTCGACGACGCTGTGGTCGGCGATCCTCGAGCCGAGCTACCATGTTCCCTTCAACCGCTCGATGTTCGCGTTCGCCGGCATGGGCCTCGGCGCTTCGCACGTGTCCGGTCTCGGCACCGGCTTCGCCGTTGCCCCGCGCGTGGGTATGAACTTCATGGTCGGCCGCTCGGGCGTGCTGACCCCGTCGCTGTCGTACCAGTACACGACGATCAACACCGACACCGAGAGCATGACCGGCGACGTCACCGTGGTTGCCCTGACCAGCGCTCTGCAGGTCAACATGGGCTACACCGCGATGTGGTGAGCTGCATCGTCTCGTAACGGTTGATTCCGAGGTGCCTCGTTGGTCGATGCCAACGGGGCTCTCTCACGTCACAACCCTGGGGAACATCAGTTGTTCACGTAGATAGGAAATGGCTGACAGCGGCAGCCGCGGCCAGTATCTTGCTGGACCTCACGTGAAGTGCCGTCAACGCCCATGATCGCCGGTGCACTGGCCGCAGAGCTCCGAGGCATGGTCGGCCGCGAGGCGCGCGTGTTCGCTGCAGCCGGTCGCGTCAACCTGATCGGGGAGCACACCGATTACAACGACGGCTTCGTGCTGCCGTTCGCGATCGAGCGCACGACCTTCGTCGCCGTCGCCGCTCGAGATGACCGCAAGCTCGTCGTTCGCTCGCGCTCGCAACCAGGTACGGCCGAGATCGATCTCGCGGCCGACGGCACCCCTCGCAAGAGCTGGACCGATTACATCGAGGGCGTCGCACGTGCACTGATGCGGCGCGGGATCCCGGTGAGCGGCCCCGACATCCTCGTCGGTAGCGACCTGCCGACCGGTGCTGGGCTCTCGACCACGGCGGCGCTCGAGATCTCGGTCGGGCTTGCACTGTCGACGCTGGCCGGCGCCGACATCGATCGCACCGAGCTCGCCCTCGCCGGGCAAGAGGCCGAGCACCAGTGGACCGGCACGTTGTGCGGGATCATGGACCAGATGGTCGTCGCCCGCGGCGAGCGCGATCACGCGCTTCTCATCGACTGCCGCTCGCTCGAGCTGCGCGCCGTGCCGCTCGCACTTGGCGATCACGTCATCCTGGTGTGCGATTCGGGCGTCAAGCACGAGCTCGCGTCGTCGGACTACAACCAGCGCCGCCGCGAATGCGAACAGGGCGTCGAGCTGCTCGGCGCCGCGTTTCCGGGCATCCGAGCGCTTCGCGACATCACGACGACCCAGCTCGCCAGCCGCCAGAGTGCGCTGCCCGATGTCGTTCGCCGTCGCTGCCGCCATGTCGTCACGGAGAATGAGCGGACGACGCAAGCCGCCGCGGCGCTCGCAGCGGGTGACCTCGTCACCGTCGGGAGGCTCATGAACGGATCGCACGCCTCGCTGCGCGATGACTACGAGGTCAGCTGCGCCGAGCTCGATCTGCTCGTCGAGACCGCCCAGACTCAGCCCGGCGTGCTCGGCGCGCGGATGACCGGTGGCGGCTTCGGGGGATGCACGGTCAACCTCGACTGCGCGTCGATCGAGCATCGTGCGGTAGCTGCGATATCAGCTGCAGCCGAGTGTCGCGAGGACCCGCGCCGTTTGGTGCTCGTCGGTGCCGAGGTCGACACCGTCGAACAAGGACCATTCTTCGCGGTGCTCGACGAAGCCGTCCGGAGACACACGGGCGAGGGGGCCGAGTGTCTCGAGCTCGAGGATCGCCTCGTTCGTGAAGGTCTCGACGTTGCAGCCGAGGTCTGCGTGGGCGCCTGCTACGGGGTGGTGGTGCTTGACGAACAGCAGCGTGCCGAGCTCGTAGGCCATCCAGCCGTGGTCGTCGTAGAAGCCAACCTTCTGCGGTGTCGTGCGCGTCGGATCCTGGCGCAAGAAGAACAGGCGGTCTCCCCACGTCCAGCGCGGATCATTCATCCGCGTGAACGGCCACAGCACGAGTGGGCGTGCCGGTGCGAGTGCGGTGGGATGTGGGACGAAGTCCGCGTGGCGGAAGATCGCGCGGCCGCCGGTCGCCATCACCGTGAGCGCCCAGGGTGCGAGCTCGACGTCAAAGGCGCTGCGATTCGTGATTTCGATGCACGAGCGAGACGCGCGTGCCGTGCTCGGCGAGCTCGATCAGGATCGACTTCTCCAGCCGCGTGTGACCCTCGATGTCTTGCGTCAGCGTGATGCGGCGGCCGTCGATGTCGACGCGCACCGGGCGATTGTCGGGCCAGTACGATCGCGGGTCACCCTCGGGCGCGTACCACAGGCGGTGACCGCCGTAGATATGCCAGCGGTCGCCGAACGGCGTGTCGTTGCCATGGGTCGCAGGCGACACCTCGCCGAGGACGTTGGGTCCGCCTCTCCGTGCGTAGCGCATGATGCGCGGCCCGTATTCCGTTGCGACGACGAGCTCGACCTCGGCATTGCGGAGGCGCACGTTCTTTGCAAAACCCGCGTAGCTGATATCTCGCTCAACCACCGCGATCCTCCGAGCACGAGCACCGGGCGAGCGGTCGGTGATGGATGCGCCGTACCACGGTGAATCGTGAGCGCGCTGCGTTTCCGACCCGGCGCCCGACCCCGATCTCTGCCGGAGTGAGACCCTCGACGCAGCCGCCGAGAGCGATCGCGACCGCCAGCGCCGTCTTCATCGGCGCCTGACGGCGTAGTCGAGGACGTAGTAGCCGCTGGGCGTGTTCGACACCGTGTCAATGTACGTCTGGCGGTAGACGTACGGGGAGAAGGAGAAGCCGCGCGTCGTGTACTTGTCCTCCGGAGTATTCGTCATCGGCATCCGGAGGATCGAATGTACTCTGGTCGCATGCTGCGACCATGATGACGAAAACTGAGATCCCCAGTCGGTCCATGATGGAGTTCGTTTCCAAGGCTCCGGCCACATTGTAAGTGGCGGTGATCATGAGATGCACACAGGTGTGCGCACGTGGTCGACGACTACACCTTCCAGTCGAACCGGCTACCCGACCATCCAGCCCACGAGGGGGCGTGGGTTCTCGAGTGCATCTCGGTGCGCAATCAGCGCTTCGCGCCGAGCGTATCCATCAGCCGCGCGTACGTGTTCTGGCGGTAGCTGTAGTCGCACGCGCGGACCTCGGTCGTCATCGGGCGATTGACGACGTCCCATGCCGCGCTGCCGTTGGCCGCGGCATCGCCGCAGTTGCCGCTCTCGCACATCATATCCACGCGCCCGTTGGCGACCGCGTTCTCGCCCATGGTGTGGACCATGCCGAACGTGTGCCCGAGCTCGTGGGCGATCGAACGGCACATGAAGTAGAAGTCGGGATCCACGCTGTCCTGGAGCAGCAGGAACCCGATGTCGTTCCTGTTCTCGTTACCGCAGTCGACGGGTGCGCGTCCGTATGGGCCGCCGTTCGTTTCGAAGCCGAGCTGCGTCGGATAGATCGCGCCGATCATCATCATCGTGTACGGGCCAGCGGCCGGGCGCGTCGTCACGAAGCGCATGTCCATGTCGTCGAAGAACATCGAGACGCAGCGAGTGATCCCGGCAACGACCTTGGGCCGGTCCCACTGCGCGGACACCGTGAACGGCGCGAGGTCCTGGGTGCCAGCGACGAGGTTCGAGCAGTTCGCTGGCGCATCGGAGCAGTTGCCGCTGTGAAGACGACCGCCACCGAAGTTGAGGAACACGACCTGCGTGCTCGCAGTGTCTGCCTTGCCGTCGCCACCAACTTCCTCGATCGGCGGCGCATCGAGATCGAAGCCCGGCGTCTCTCCTGTCACATCTGTGACGCAGCCAGCGACAAGCGAGGCAAGGAGAAGGAGCGAGAGCAGCTTTGTCATTCGGTCTGCGAGAGCAGCAACCCACGTGCCGCTGGCGGCGATCGCGATCTCAGTAAGTTGAAAGCGACACTGACGACTCACAGGTGACAGGTGCAGCTGCAGTCGCCACCTGCAGCTACCGCGCGAAGATCGCTGAACGCCTGGAGCGCAGCCACGGGGCGCTACCGGACGAACGGGTGGCGGGCAGGGCCGCAGCCAGCCACCGTGAGAGCCAGTGCGACCAGCGCGTCGCGCTTCATGCCCGCACTCTAGCCATCGGAGAGGCGTGAGGGAGTCCACGCTGTGGCGAGACACCGTGAGAACGAAGCTGCGTGTTATGGCAGTCCATGACGCAAACCTGGATCCTCGTGGCCGACGGCAGCCACGCTCGCCTGTTTCAGACGGTCGGCAACTCGCAGCCGTGGCGTCTGGCCAACAAGCTCGATCGCGAGCACAGCCGCGAGAAGACAGATCGCAGCGATTCACGCGAGGATCGTGGCGAGCACGACTTTGCCAGGCTCATCGCCGGAGCGCTCGAGACCCAGCGCCAGGCCGGCAACTTCGAGCGCCTCGTGCTGGTGGCTCCGCCGGTGTTCCTCGGCCAGCTTCGTGGCGAGCTCAAGGCGCCGCTCGAGACGTGCGTCGTGCGCAGCCAGAGCGCGGACTACACGCACATGTCCGACGCCGAGCTCGTGACCCACGTCGATATCTCCTGAGCCGCGCAGTCCAAGCTGCGGGTGCAGCGCACCGCACGAGAGCCCCGACGTCTCGGATGACGACCGGTTCGGATCCGCGACGACGATGGACTTCTACGTCCCCGACGATGGTGCGCTCGACCATCCGACCGTGATGTTCATCCACGGCGGCGACGCATCAGAAGACGTCGACGCTGCCGGAGCAGACAGCGGGCGAACCGGCGCCTGCCGTGCAGTACTGTCCGCTGCCCCAGCCGGCGAGGCACTGGTTCCATGCGGCAGGTTCGGCAAGTGCGGGGCGATTGCACGTTCCCGCGTCGCCGCAGCACCCGTTGTACATCTCGACCTTGCAGGTCGTGTCGGTCGGCGCGCAGGTCGCGCAGATCTTGTCCGCGAGCTGGGTGCAGAACGCGCCAAAGCGTGTGGTCACCTGGAACGTGAAGTAGACGCTCACGCCCACGGTGTTGAGGACGACCGTCTGAGCGGTCGTCTCCTGAATGACCTGACCGCTGGCGTCCCGCAGATCCGCGCGAATCGAGAACGGACCGATGGGCAGGTGAGTCAGCGCACTCGCGTCGGAGCACGCAAACTCGCGCGTGATCGTTCCGCCCGATGGATTCGTCGCGTGGATGCGCAGCTTGGTGGCGCCGTGGAACTGGTTACAAGACAGCGTGCTGCTGCCGGCGTCGATCTGCCAGTTCACTTCGAGGACGCCCGGATTCGTCGCCGGATCCACATCGGACGGCGGATCGTCGGACGGCGGATCGTCGGTCGGCCGCTTGGTGTCGAGGTTCTCGCACGCCGACGGCATGTCACCGTTGTCGAGATCGCTGCAGCTCATGGTCTCGACGGCACGCTCGCAAGCGGCGAGCCGCGGCTCGTCAGCGATGACAATCTCGTCGCAGACGCCGTCGGGACAGCAGCGCGCCATCGCCTTCGCGAAGCAGCCGTCCTGGTTCACGGTCGGTTCGCAGACCGCCGCGCGCCCGCATTCGGCGTCGGAGATTCGCGAGCAGACCTCGTGGAGAGTCAGATCCTCGTCACCAGCGCAGCCGCCGATCAGGGAGCCAGAGAAGGACAGCGCAAGAAAGCCAAGCAGCTTGTTCATGCCTCCAAAACGAAGCTCGAACGACATGTCGCATGAAATCGACGACCAATCGGCAAGTCCGCGAGATCAGCGGAGCTTTAGCTTCCGCTCGGTCGCCCATAGCTTCAGGCCGTCGGCGCGCTTGTCCTTGAGCTCCAGGAGCTCGTCGTGACCGGCGCGAACCAGCGCGACCGCTCGATCCTTCGCGCCGGTGTCCCACAGCGCCCGGCCGAGTCCGTAGTTCAGCATCGCGGCGCTGACGCGATCATCGGCAGTGATGATCGGCACCCCTTGCCGAAGCTCGAGAGCGCGCTCGAGTGGCGCGACCGCCTCCGGCGCGCGGCCGAGATCGACAAGGCAGTCGCCCGTCGGCAGCAGCACGCGGCCGACGTCGGGATGCTTCGGACCCAGCAGCTTGGTCCGCGCCGCGAGCGCCGCCTCGAGCAGCGGCAGCGCTTCCTCGCACCGCCTCGCGAGCCGCAGCGCCATCGCCACGTTCACCTGTGACTGAGTGGTCTGGATGTGGTCGGGCCCGAGCACCTTGAGCTGGATCGCGAGCACGCGCTGGTTCATCACCAGCGCATCGGCGGTGTTGCCGGCGCGCGAGTACGTCGCCGCGAGGGTCTGCAGCGCGATCGCAGTGTCCGGCGCCTCGGGGCCGGCGGCCTTCTCCATCAGCTCGACCGAGCGCTTCGCGAACGGCACCGCCTCGGCGTACTTGCCAGCCAGCAGATAGGCTTGCGCCGCCGTGCCGACCGAGAGCGCGACATCCCGGTGCTGCTCGCCGAACGCAGCGACGAGGAGGTCATACGAGCGCCGCTGCGCATCGAGCGCCTTGTCGAGCTTGCCCGCACGCGCCTCGAGCTGCGCCAGGGAATGCAGTGTCTTGCCGATGGTCGGATGCGACGGGCCGAACGCGGCGAGCTGGATCTTCATCGCACGGTCGAGGAGCAGCCGCGCGGGCTCGTACTGCTTGCGCGTGATGTGAACGACCGCGAGGATGACGAGCGGCTCGCCGACACGCGCGTCGTTCGCACCGTAGAGCTTCTCGGTGGTTGCGATCGCCTGCTGCAGTGCCTTCTCGGCCTCGTCGAGCTTTCCCTCGCGTAGGAACAAGTGGCCGCGGTGAAACGCAAGCTCGGCCGTGAGGCCGCCGTCGTTGCCGAGGCCCTTCACGATCGCGGTCGCGTGGTCGTCGCGGCTGTGCCCTTGCTCGAAGGTCGCGCGCTCGGCCCCCACCGCGACCAGCCAGATCAACGCGCGGGCACGTGCGCGAGCATCGCGGCCTGCCTCGGCGGCGAGCAGCGACCGTGTCAGCGCAGCCTCGGCATCGGGCCATGCGCGCAAACGCGCCGCCGCGGTCCCCGCGATCATCTCCGCGTCCGCGATCGCC
>JACCQV010000688.1 GCA_013813945.1 Deltaproteobacteria bacterium
GCGCGATCCCCTGCTCGACCCGCCGCGGCAGCGAGACCAGAACAGGCACGCGAGCGGCAGCGAGCGCCTCGAGCACGGGCCGCGTATTCTCCTCCTGGTTCGCGATCACCAGCTGCGGTGCGAGGGCGATCACCGCGTCGACATCGACATTCTTGGTGCCCCCGATCGTCGGTACGCCAGCGACCTCCGGACTCTCGCAGTACGTCGTCCGTCCGACGATGCGCGAGGCCGCGCCGAGTGCGATCAGGCTATGGGTGTCACTCGGAACGAGCGAGACGATCCGCTGGGGCGGCTGGCCGAACTTGAGCTCGCGTCCCAGATCGTCGATGACCTTGAGAGTCGGCATGGCACTCTATACACCGCGGCGTGCTACGGTCGCGACGTGGCCACGCAGGCTGAAGACGAGCTCGTCGCACAGGCGTTCAGCGCCGACAAGCACGAGGACCTTGCCCGCGCGATCGAGAAGCTATCGCCCGAGGAAGCGGAGTTCTTCGTCCAGAAGCTCGAGGCCGCGCTCCGCAAGCGCAAGATCCAGCTGTACGGGTACCTGGCGGCGGCGTTCCTCGGCCTGGCGACCATGCTCGGCGGCCTGGTCTATGTCGGCACCCACGAAGGCTTCACGGGCTGGGTGTTTCTGTTGCCGTTCGCGATGATCGGTCTGGTGCTCTGGGTGTTTGGCAAGTGGGCCGACCGCGCCGGGGCCAAGGCAGTCCCCGGCCTCCCCCCCAAGCCATCACCAAAACCCTGAGTAACCAGGGGTAAGATGGGGGCCATGACGAAGTCGGCCCTGGCCATCGTGCGCTGTGTGGCGGCATGCGGCGGGGGTAGCGCCAAGACTGACGCTGCCGTCGATGCCGCCCGGCTACCTGGCTGCGAGACACCGATCGCCGGAACGACCCTGAGCTTGCGGCAGGTCAACAGCGTCGACGATGCCGCCATGCTGGTGACGGCCCCGTCCCTCGATCCTCGCCGGTTCGTGGTCGAACGTGGCGGAGCGATCCGGATCTTCGTCGACGATCAGCTGCTGCCGACACCGTTCCTCGATGTGTCGAACAACATCGCTGCCGGCGGAGAGCAAGGCCTGCTCGGCCTCGCGTTCCATCCGCAGTACGCGACCAACGGCCTGTTCTTCATCTTCTACACGACCAGCAACTCGAACGTCGTCTCCCGGTGCTCGGTGACCGCGGATCCCAACGTCGCCAATCCAACCTGCACGCCCGTGCTCGTGGTTCCGGACTTCGCAGGCAACCACAACGGCGGAATGATCGAGTTCGGACCCGACGGTTACCTGTACATCGGCACCGGTGATGGCGGCGGTGGCGGGGATCCCATGCGCACCGCGCAGAACACGAACAACCTGCTCGGCAAGATCCTCCGCATCGACGTCGACACCAAGGATACGGGCAAGGAGTACTCGAGCCCGAGCACGAACCCCTACGTCGCCGGTGGTGGAGCGCCCGAGGTCTTCATCCTCGGTCTGCGCAATCCGTGGCGATGGTCGTTCGACAAGGAGACCGGAGACCTGTGGATCGGCGACGTCGGTCAGGGCGGAAGCGAGGAGCTCACGGTGCTGCGCGCCGGCGAGCAGGTCGGCAGGAACCTCGGCTGGAGCCGCTACGAGGGCACGATCTGCTGCGATACCGCAAGCGACAGCTGCCGACAGACCGGCACGCAGTATCCCTGCGACCCGACGAACATCGTGATGCCGCAGGACGAGCATCTGCGCAACGAGGGCTGGATCTCGATCGTCGCGGGAGAGGTCTATCGCGGCTCCTGCTACACCGACATGATCGGCTGGCACTTCTACACCGACCACGCATCGCGAAATGCCGGCCTGTGGAAGGCGCGCCTGCGAAGTGACGGATCTCTCGAAGTCGTCGACACCAACCTCGCGCTCCCCGACAACGTCGCGAGCATCCACGCTGATGCGCGCGGAGAGCTGTTCCTGACAACGACCAGCAACACGATCTATCACATCGAAGCCGGTCCCTGAGGGCGTAGGATGATGCCCATGCGTACCCTCGCCTGGGCCTTGCTGATCCTCGCTGCGTGTAGCGATTCGAAGAACGCGCCGAAGGACTCGCCACCCCCGAACGACACCCCGCCGGGTGACTCGCCCCTCGTCGACGCCGCCTCCTGCGAATCCGCCCCGCTCCCTGCGTGCGCGACGCCGGTCTCCGGGACCCGGATCACCCTTCGCCGGATCCTGCCCGACCTGCCCGATGCGGCGTTGCTCGCGACGTCCCCCAAGAACGATGCGCGCCTGTTCGTGGTGGAGCGCAGTGGCGTCATTCATGTCTACGAGAACGAGATCAAGCGGGCCACTCCGTTTCTCGACGTCAGCAACTCGATCGCCGCGGGTGGCGAACAAGGCCTGCTCGGCCTCGCGTTTCACCCCTCGTACTCGTGCAACGGGCTGTTCTTCATCTACTACACGACGAACACCGCGAACGTCATCGCGCGCTGCTCCGTCACCGCCGACGCCAACGTCGCGAACCCGACCTGCACACCCGTCCTCTCGATCCCCGACTTCGCCGGCAATCACAACGGCGGCATGATCGAGTTCGGCTCCGACGGCTACCTCTACATCGGCACCGGTGACGGCGGCGGCGGCGGCGATCCCAACCGCAACGCGCAGGCGCTCAACAACGGTAGCCCGCAGGGCGACACGATCGCGCTGCTCGGCAAGATGCTGCGCATCGACGTCAACAACAAGGCCCCCGGCAAGGAGTACGCGATTCCACCGACCAACCCGTACGCGACGGGAGGCGGCGCGCCCGAGATCTTCGCGATCGGCCTGCGCAATCCGTGGCGCTGGTCGTTCGACAAGGCCACGGGCGACATCTGGATCGGTGACGTCGGCCAGCGCGGCAACGAGGAGCTCAACGTCGTCAAGGCCGGCGAGCTGTCCGGCAAGAACTTCGGCTGGAGCATCTACGAGGCGAACGTCTGCTGCTCTGCTGCGGTGCTCGCCTGCGAGCAGCCCGCTGGCTCACACGCCGCGTGCGTCAACACCGGCCTGACCTTCCCGCGTGATTCGCGCAGCGCCGCCTCAGGCTGGATCTCGATCATCGCCGGTGAGACCTATCGTGGCAGCTGTTACCCCGACATCGTCGGCTGGCACTTCTATACCGATCACAACACCCAGACAGCCGGCCTCCACAAGGCGCGGCTCACCGCGACCGGGTTCGAGACAGTCCCCGTGCCGATCACTCTGCCGTCGGGCATCACGAGCATCCACGCGGATGCACGCGGCGAGATTTACGTCACCCGCGTCTTCAACAACATGGGGGCTCTCTACCACCTCGAGGCGAACCCCTGAACCACCTCAAGGCATGCGAGCTTCCAATGCGAGCCCTAATTTGGTCGTGTTTTCTCGCCGTCGCATGCACGTCGCCGAATCCGCAGAGCTGCCTCGACGGCACCTGCACGGATCCCGCATATCCTTACTGCGATGCTGATGGAACCTTCCAGGCCCGGCCCGGCACATGCATTTCTGTGAACTGCAATGCCGGCGAGTTTGAGACCTGCAAAGGGCAAAACGAGGCGCTGCGGTGCAACTCCGCGGGAAACGACTATGAGCTGACGCAGTGCGAACGCGGATGCGTGAACGAGTCAGGCGGCTGTGTCGAATGCATCGACAACACGCAATGCGCCAACCCGACTCCGCATTGCAATGCATCCTCGCAAATGTGCGAACGCTGCAGGCTCGACGAGGACTGCACGAGCCAAGTTTGCGATGACTCGCGCGGAGAGTGCCTCGCTCCTTCGACGATCGTCTATATCGCGCCTACAGGGAGCGCCATCGGCAACTGCGGAACGCAGTCGACGCCATGCTCCCTCGAACGGGGGATCGCCCGACTCGACGCAACGCTCCGAATTCTGAAGGTTGCGCCCGGCATGTACGCACCAGCGCAGGCATTGACGATTGGCGGATTTGCCACGGTGTACGGACACGGCGCAACGATCCGTGGCTCGATTGCGATTTCGGATCCAGCACAGGTTCATCTTCGAGGGCTAGTTGTCGAAGACGGTGGACTTCGATGCGACAAGACGGCCGGTCAGCCTTTGCTTGATCTCGATCGAGTGACCGTCAAGGGCTCGACAAGAGTCAGTGTGTTTGGCTGCATCGTCACGGTCCGTCGCAGCCGTTTCGAGAGCCAGGACTTTCCGATCTTCCAGATCGCAGACCCCGCGACATCCGTCACCGTGGATCGGACGTGGTTCGAAAGCCCCACAAGCGCACCCGGTCGCGGGATCTATGCTGCTGGAGGCATCGAGGTTACCAACAGCGTCTTCGTGAACATCCCGGAACCAATCAATCACGTCACGGGTGCTCAAGACGACAGCAAGATTTCCTTCTCGACGTTCATCAACAGTCCGATCATGTGCCTCGGCGGATTGTCGACCGACTACACCAACAACGTCATGTTCTCTTCTGCTGGGGACGTGATTGCGAATCCGGAGAGGCCATGCCGGTACTCCTACAATGTGATGTCGGCACAACTCACAGTGCCGATGAACGGATTCATGAACACTGTCGGTGATCCAAGACTGGTCGACGTACCTACCGCAGACTTTCACCTACGACCTGAGAGCCCGGCCGTCGATAGCGCGAATCCATTCCCTGACGTGAGCCTCGACTTCGAAGGCACCTCTCGGCCGCAGGGGGCGCAACGCGACGTGGGCGCGTTCGAATACAAGCCGTGACTATGAACAGTCACCGGATCTCACTCGCCACGGGCCTCGAAGCGCATGCGCTCGAGTGGGACGGCCCTGGCGACCTGACGTACGTCCTCGTTCACGGGTTCACCGATCTGGCGTACGGGTGGCGGCGCGTCGCCGAGCGGCTGGCGCTCCACGCCCATGTGATTGCACCGGACCTCCGCGGCCACGGGGACAGCGCCTGGCTCGGTGCGGGTGGCTACTACCACTTCATGGACTACGTCGCGGACCTCGATGACCTGATCGGGCAGCTCGCGCGGACGAACGTGATCCTCGTCGGTCACTCGATGGGCGGCAGCGTCAGCGGTTACTACGCCGGCACCCGTCCTGGCCGGCTGACCGCGCTCGCGTTGATCGAAGGACTCGGCCCACCCGACATGGCGGCGCTCGAGGGGCCGACGCGCACCGCGATGTGGATCGACAGCTGGCGCGCGGCGCGCAGCAAGGGCAAGGTGATGGCGTCGCTCGACGAGGCCATCGCCCGGCTGCGCAAGCATGACGAGCTGCTCGACGAGGACCTGGCACGCGAGCTGGCAGAGCACGGCACCCGCGCGACCGAACATGGGCTGACGTGGAAGCACGATCCGCTGCACATGACGATGGGGCCCTATGCCTACCGGGTCGAGACCGCGATGAAGTACTGGCAGCGCGTGACGTGTCCCGTGCTCGTCATCGACGGAGAGCAGTCGAGGATGAACCTGCCGCTCCCCGAGCGCGCCGCACGACGTGCGCACTTCGCCTCGCATCGTCACGTCGTCGTCGCGAACGCGGGCCATGCGGTTGCGCGCCATCAGCCAGCGCGCACCGCAGAGCTGCTGCTCGAGCTGCGTCCCCGATAACGTCAGCGCAGCCGACCGCGGATCTCGCCCGCCTGGCACGCCGCTAGCTCGGCAGATCGTCGACGACCACCGGGACCTGGATCTGCTTCGTCTTGCGCCCGCGCCACACGAGAGGGACCGTGATCTTGAACGTCGAGCCCTTGTTGACAGTCGACTCGAGCGACAGCTGGAGCGCGAGCAGATCGGAGAGCTGGGCGACCAGCGCGAGCCCCAGCCCGACGCCGCCAAAGCCCTTGGTGTCACCATGCTCGCCTTGCCGGAACGGCTCGAAGATCTTCTCGCGATCCTCCGGGGCGATTCCGATGCCAGTGTCCTCGACCGCCAGCTCGACGCCGTCGGGGACCCTCTGCGCGCGCACGGTCACGCGCCCACCCTCGGGCGTGAACTTGACGGCGTTCGCGATCAGATTGACGAGAACGTGGGCCAGCCAGCGCTCGTCGGACTGCACCGACGGAAGATTCGGCTCGAGATCGACGTCGAGGTTGAGCTTCTTGGTCCCGACCATCCATGACACCGACGCCGTGACGCGCTCGACGAGCTCCGCCACATCGACGCGACCCGGGCGCGCATCGATCTTCCCGGCCTCTGCTCGCGTGAGCTGGAGGACGTCATCCACGAGCTGCAGCAGTGATTGCGCGCTGCGCTTGATCGACGCGCAGGCCTCCTTCTGCTTGTCGGTGACCGGACCATACACGCCGGCTGCGATCACATCGGACAGGCCCTGGACGCCGTGGATCGGGGTCCGCAGCTCGTGCGTCATCGACGCCACGAACTGGCTGCGCTGCGCCGCGGCCTGGATCAGCTCCGCGGTCCGCCGCTCGAGATCGAGCTCCTTCTTGCGCAGCAGGCGAAGCGTCGCCGAGGAGAACCAGGCCGGCACGCCGACGACGAGGGCGACGTACCCGATCGCGGTCAGCGTGTAGCCCACCGACGGAACCTGTCCGGGCGCGCCGGGGACGACCGTCGGCGGCAGGATGCCGATCGCCATCATCGCCATCATGCTGGAGAACGCGAGCACGATGCCGGTCGCGAGCATCACCGTGACCGCGAGGTTCGAGAGCAGCGCGAGCGCCGCGATCACGATCACGTACGTCGAGACCAGGGGACTGTAGGGCCCCCCCGTGAAGTAGATCGCTGCGGTGAGGAGAACGACGTCCGCGGTGAGGTTGAGCGCCTGGGTCGCCAGGACCCACTTGTCATTCGACAGCGCGAGCCACGCGATGGAGTTCGTGAGCAGCTTGACCGAGACGAGCGTGATGTACGCCCACTTCCAGGGCGTCAGCTCGAAAAATGCCGCGGCGGCCGCGAGCACCGCGAGACCGATATCGATCGCGAAGCCGGTCCAGATCGCGAACCACAGCTTCGGCCGATTGGCCGGCGCGAGGTTCTCGCGGATCGCCGCGACGAAGCTGCTCCACACGCCGCTATGGTAACCGGCTCAGGCTTCGCCGAGCAGCTGGCGGACCGTGCTCAAGAGCTGCACGAGATCGAATGGCTTGCTGAGGTAGCCGTCGGCGAGCGCGCCGAGCTGGACGGTGCGGCTGGATTGATCGCGATCGCTGTACACGGCGCTCATCAGCACGATCGGTGTGGTCCTGCCGGCGGGCGTGGCCTTGATCTCGCGGACGAGCTCGAAACCATTCTTACGTGGTAGCTGGACGTCGACCAGGAGCAGATCCGGGGCGTCGCTCTCGAACTTCGAGATTCCTTCGGGACCCGACGACGCAGCGACGGTCAGATAGCCGTTGGCCGTGAGAAAATCCGACAGGATCATCTGGTTCACCGGATCATCCTCGACGACCAGGATCTTCTTCACGTGATGGACGGTAGCACGCGTCACGTGAACCGACTCGAAGAGACGGGGCCACCGGCCCATAGCCGTGATCTCGGACCCGGCTCCGGCGGCCAGGTTTTCGCGACCAGCGAAGCCCATCCGGCCGGGTCATCGACCAGCTGCTCCTCGGCATCGAGCCCGGGGCTCGCGGCCAGTGCCGACTCGACCCCAGCCATGTCCACGTCGCCCCCGCCCTCTCCCTCCGCCCAAGGTGGGACGAGCGACTGGTAGAGGAGCGTCGTCACGTCCGGTGCGATCGGGCTGTCGACGGTCCACGGGCTCGCATGGGCGTAGAGCACCTGATCGACGCGGCGCGGCAGCAGTTGCGCCACGTTGGCCGGCGACAGATCGGCGAGGTCGTAGAACACCACCAGACCAGGAGCGGGCACGCCGACCGCGGGCCACGGCGCCACCGGGATCCCGAGACGGGTGGCGATCGCTCTGCCGAGGAGCTCGTGGTCCTCGCCGGGCGCGCCATACACGCACGGGAGGTCGAGGCCCTGAACGAGCGCGACGAGACGATCGATGCCGGTGACGATCCGGGGCAGCGAGTCCGCGAGCCACGCATAGCGGCCGTGCATCGGATCGTCGAACCCGTACGGGGAACGATGGGAGAGTAGCCCTCCCGTCAGCACGTAGTGCCAGCCCCGCAGGTCACGCGCATCGAGCGAGCACACCCCGGCGACGCGATTCGCGCGCTCGACGATGCCGGCGATCGTCGCGTGCAGCGCCTCCGTCTCTGGCGAGTCGGCAACGAGCTCGGGCAAGACCGCTCGGGTCACCGCGAGCCGCCCCGACATGGCGCCGTTGAACGCGTACAGGTAGCGCGCCAGAAAGCTCCTCGCACGCAACGCGACGTGCTGCTCGAGTACCTCGAGCGCGTCGGGATATGCGAGCGAGCTCTCGAGCGCGCTGACGAGCTCGGTCACGACCTCCTCGCTGTCACCCACGATTGCGAGACAGCGCCACAACACCGTCGCCGCGATCGCCGGCGCACCGGCATCGATCAGCGCGTAGCCGAGATCGTAGAGGGCGTCGGGCTTGTCCGGATCGGCCGCGACCGCTGCCGCGAGCTCGGCGAGAGGCTCGGCGCCGCGACCACCCGCGAGCTCGCCGAGGCGTGAGATGCCGAGGACGAACTTCTCGCGCGACAGCGCCTTGCCGCGCGGCCACTCGAGCTCGGTCCGGAGCGCCGCGTACGCCGCTGCGTCGTCGCCTTCCATCATCTACAGCTTCGCGAGCCGAACCGATGCATCCCAGAGCGCCGTACGGGCCTGCCGATCGCGCGCCGCGGTGGAAGGCGGAGTCGCCGTGCCCTCGTTGAAGTACGTACCCGATGGATCGTCGATGCTCTCTGCCGCTGCGAGCCGGACCGCCGTTCGCGCGCCCGCATCGACCGGAGCTCCCTGGACGGGCCCGAATCCCTGGCGCAGCAGCTTCGTGCTGATCACACCGGGGTGCAGCGAGTACGCGACGAGCTTGCTCGGCTCGTGACGGTCCGCGAGCTCGAGCGCGTGCATCACGTTCGCGAGCTTGGCCTGGGCGTACGCGGCATATCCCGTCCACGCGGTCGCGAGCGTCAGATCATCGAAGTGCATCCGACCGCGCGTGTGCGCGATCGATGACACGTTGATCACCCGCGAGGCTGCGGACTGCGCGCTCGCCTCCAGGCGCGGCGCGAGCAGCTCGGTCAGCAGGAAC
>JACCQV010000692.1 GCA_013813945.1 Deltaproteobacteria bacterium
TGTCGAACTCCTCGTCGGTGCGCGCCGCCGTGGTGAGCAGGTGGCGCGGCGCAGCCTCGCTCTCGATCACGCGTACACGCTCGACCGGCGAGGACAACCGCAGCTCGCCGCCCAGCTCCGTGAACAGCGCGATGAGCGCTGCCACGAGGGCGCCCGTACCACCGCGCGGGAAGAACACCCCCCACGTGCGCTCCAGGTGATGAATCAACGTGTAAATCGACGATGTCTCGAACGGATTGCCGCCGACGAGCAGCGAGTGAAACGACAGGGCCTCGCGCGTGTGCTCATCCTTCACGAACTTCGCGACGGTCGCGTAGACGGAACGGTCCGCCCGCAACGCAGCGAGCTGCGGGGCAACGCGCAGCATGTCCGAGAACCGCGGAAACGGCGTGTGCGCGAGCTTCGTGTATCCGGTCTCGAACACCTTGCGTGAGTAGTCGACGAACTTCAGATAGCCCTCGGCGTCCTCGGGCCGGCGGGCGCTGATCTGCGCCAGCATGTGCTCGCGGTCTCCGTCGTAATCGAACGTCGTACCGTCGGCACTCCATACCAGTCGGTAGAACGGCAGCACGGGCAGCATCTCGACGTAGTCGGTCATCTGCCGGCCCGCGAGCTCGAACAGCTCCTCGATGCAGTGTGGAGCCGTGATCACCGTTGGCCCCGCATCGAACGTGAAGCCACGTTCGCGATAGACGTACGCGCGCCCACCGGGCTGATCGCGCGCCTCGAACAGCGTGACCTGCACTCCGGTCACCGCGAGCCGGATCGCGGCCGCGATGCCGCCGAACCCCGAACCGATCACTGCCGCACGCATCGGCCGCCCTGCTTCACCCATAGCTGGCCTCCATCCGCGACAGCTCGGTCGCGATCTCTTCGGTGATCGAGCTCGCGCCGACCGCCGACTCGAGCTCCTCCAGCGCTGCATCCAGTGTGAACCGCACCCGGTGTCGGGCGATGGCGCCAATCGCGTCGAGGAGCAACTCCGACAGCTCGTCGATCTGCACGTCGACATCGGTCGGCCTCGTCGCGATCGTTCGCGCGAGTGCCGCACAACGCGCCCACGCAAACGGCTGGACCTCTGCGAGCCACGCCCACGGCCAGGTCGGTCGGCCGCCTTCGAGATCCTCGCGGGCCTTCGTGCGGCGCGCCGCCGAGGTCAACGACCCGAGGTCGTCGAGCATCTGCAGACCGGTCCCCATCGCGCCCGCAAACCGACGGACCGCGCTGACGATCGTCGGGGGTGCACCGGCAGAGATCGCTCCGAGCTCGGCAGCGAGCATGCACAGCGCCCCGGTCTTGAGCCGCGTGGTTGCAGCGACCACGGCACCGATCGATTCGGGCCCGAGATCCCAGACTCGCGTCGCCAGGTCGAGCGCCTGGCCCTGATGGCAGCGCACGAGCGTCATGGCGGCTGCGCGGTGCGCGGCGAGCTCCGCAGCCGGGGAGAGCCCGAGCTCCGAGAGCTCCGCGAGTGCCCAGAAGTACATCCACGACCCCGTGTTGATCGCCAGCGGGACGCCGACCAGCTGGTGCAGTGCGGGCCCGCCGCGGCGCATCTCCGAGGCGTCCTCGATGTCGTCGACGATCAGCGAGCCCGCATGGAGGATCTCGATCACGAGGGGGATCTGGTCGGGTAGCGCATCGGGTGCTCCGCCTCCGAGCTGCCAGCCGGCGCGCACGATCGACGCTCGGAGTCCCTTGCCGGGACGCGACAAGAACTCGGCAGCGGGTCCCGCGAGCGCATTGCGCCAGACGGCGGCCGGCACGGACACGTCGAGCTCACTCGCTCCGCCGCTGGCGAGCGCACGCTCGAGCGCGGCGATCGCCGAAGGAGCCGCCCCGGCGAACGCGAGTTGCTTCACGCGACCTCCATGCCGAGCATGCCGCGCACGGAGAGACCGCGCGGCGGACGGCCGAACAGGATGCGAGCGCGATCGAGGCCGGTCAGCTCGAGCGCGTAGAACCGGCGGATCGTGTCCTCGGACAGGCGGTAGAACCGCTCGAGCACACGGTAGCGGTCCGCCGGAGCAAACCAGTGAAACAGCATGCGGTTGAGGCGGTGCGCGAACCGGACCTGCCGGGCATGCGCTCGTTGATGGGCATCGAGGCTCGCACCAAACAGCCGGTCGGGATCGGTGGTCGCAATCAGCTCGGCGAGACGCGATGCGATCGGAAACGAATACCCGGTGACCGGGTGAAACCAGCCGCCGCCATAGCCGGCGCTCAGCGCGGTCGTGCTCGATGGGATCGGTGCATCACCGCTCCATGGCAGCGGCAGGACTCCAACCTCCTCGCGCTCGACGCGAGCAACACTCCAGCCCCGCGCCGCGACGTACGAAGCGATTCGCTCGCGCAGCACGCCGACGTCGAGGTAGGCCTTGTCGCTGAAGTACGTGTCCTCGACGAGCAGCCGGTCGACACCGAGTGGGAGCACGTAGACGAAGCGAAACCCATCGAGCTGCGGGACCTTTGCGTCCATCAGCATCGGGCGATCCAGACCGTGGGGTGCGCGAAGCACGACCTCCTGGCCGAGGAACTTCTGCCAGCCACACGCGGTCGGCAGGGCCGTGTCTGGACCACGCGCGTCGATCACGACCCGGGCACGCAGCTCCTCGGTCGCGCCCGAAGCGGCACGAATCACGACGCGATCCGCGCCGACCTCGACAGCGGCGGTCTGCAGGTGCAGCTCGGAGCCCGCGCGCTCGAGCGACTCGGTCACGACGGTGGCGAGTCGTGCGCTGGTCACGCATGCGTAGGGC
>JACCQV010000695.1 GCA_013813945.1 Deltaproteobacteria bacterium
GACGATCACGCCGAAGATGGTTCCGCCGACTGACTTGATCTGACGCGCGGAGCGCTTGATGTCTTCTCGCGGCGTCTTGGTTGCGTTGACAACGAGAATCACGCCATCGGTTTGTGGAAGCTTTGACAGCACGACGGCATCGGTCACGACCTGGACGGGTGGCGAGTCGAGAATGATCCGATCAAACCGCTTCGCGAGCTCCTCGAGCACCACGCCGAACCGCTGGGTCATCAGCAGCTCGGCTGGGTTCGGCGGCAACGGACCGCACGGCAGCACGAACAAGTTCGGGATCTCGGTCGTCTTGATCACGTCGTCGTAGTCACGATCGCCGACGATCAGGTTCGACAGCCCGGTCTGGCGCGGCACGCCGAGAGACACGTGGAGACGCGGGCGACGCATGTCGCTGTCAATCAGGAGCACGCGCTGACCGCTCTGCGCCATCGTCGTGCCGAGATAGATGCAGCTCGTGGTCTTGCCTTCACGCGGATTGGCGCTGGAGACCACGATCGTCTTGATCTGCCGATCCGCCGCGGAGAACATGATGTTGGTCCGCAACGACCGGCAACACTCGGCCACGCGCGACGTCGGCTGCTTGTGAACGTAGAGGTCTCTCGCGCGCTCGTCGCCTCGAGGCAGCTCTCGCTCGTCGAGTAGCGGAATGATCCCGAGAACAGGTGCGCCTGTCGCCTGCTGCGCGTCGGCAGTCGTCTTGATCGAGCGGTCCAGGAACACGAGAAGGAATACGAAGGCAAATCCGATGAAGAGCGAGAGAACCCCTGCCCCGGCGACGTTCCGGCGCATGCTCGGCGAGACGGGCACTCCAGGGACCAACGCAGGGTCGTGAGGCCGCACGTTCGAGGAGTCGAAGTTCGTGCTCATCCGGTCGCTGATCTCGCTCGTCGACAACCGCGACCGCAGGATGTTGTAGCGATCTTCGAGACTCTTCTTGGTGCGAAGAAGCTCGTTGTACCCCGTCATCTTGGGCCCGAGCGCGAGCGAATCAGACGTGGATCGTGTGACCTCCGCCCTGAGGGCGTTCTCCGTTGCAGCCGCTGCCTTGACCTGTTCCTCGAGACCAGCGAGCAAGCGCTTCGCTTCGGAATCTAGCGCCGCATACAAGTCGTCGAGCTTCGCCTTCTGCATCTGGTACTGCGCGTTCTTCGGCCCGATCACCTTCTCGAGCTCGATGAACTTGTTACGTTCGGAGTAGTACTGCGCGCGCAGCGCGTCCGATGCTGCGTTGTCATTCATCATCATGATCGGCGACGTCAGAACGTCCTGAGTCGCCGACTTCCGCATGCGCTCTAGCCGCGAGGAAAGCTCGATCCGGTGGGCGCGTGCCTCGTTGAAGCGGGTGGTATAGGCGGTGATCTCCGAGGACATGAGGCCCTGTTTGTCCTCGATGGACTGAGCGATCAGGTCATTGTCCTGTTGGTACTTGAACAGCGCGGCTTCCGCGTCGCGGAGCTTGGACTCGGCCGCGTCGAACTCCACCGACAGAGCGCCGGATGCCCTCTTGGTGTCCGTCGCGAGCAAGCCCTTCGAGTAGTCGATGTACGTGGCAACGTGCGCGTTGGCGAGGTCGGCGGCGACCTTCGGATCGCGGTCGTGGATGACCACGTACATGATCCGGTTCTCTTTCGGGTACGCCACCGACAGCATCCCCCGGAGGCGATGCGTCGCGAACTCGACCAGCTGCTCCGGCCTCAGATCCTTTCGCTCGAGCTCACTCAGCAGGCGGGTGTACAGCCGGTGCTGATCGACGGTCTTCTTCGCAAGGCTGTAGCTTCCGAGCACTTCTTTCTGCTGGGCGTAGTAGTCCATGCCGCCAACGCTGGCGCGACTGAGAATGTCCTGACGCTGTCCGAGGAGATCCGGAATCCGTGGCTCGATCTGCACTGACGCTGTCGCGCGATAGATCTTCGGCTGGCGATTCGTGTAGATGACCGTTGCAGTGACAGCGAGCGCGATGATCGCGACGATCGCCCACACATACTTGCGCAGCCCTTCCAGGTAGCGCCGGATGTCGAAATTAAAGACCGCCTCTTCGTCGGCGGTCGGCTGATTCGTGTCAATTTCCACAGCGGCTCGCAGAGGGTTGGATGACCTGGTTGCTGCCAGGGTTCACGGTCGTAGAACGCAATCTTGTAGCCGACATTGACGCGAGAACCAAGCGTGTTCTCCTGGGTGAATCAAGCCAAATCACTGACTTGCACATCCATCGGGACGCCATCCTGAGCGAGCGACCGCTGCGCTGCTTCGAGCACAGAGATCACCCGAACCGCGCTCTGAAGGTCCGTGGTCGGGGTAGCGCCGTCACGGATGCACCTCACGAAGTGCTGCCACTGGACCCGCAGCGGCTCCTGCATCGGTAGCTGAGGAATGTGAACGTCGCCATCGCGGAGCGTGAGGTACTGCCCATACTCGGTGAAGCGTTGCGGTCGGTCGTAGCCCTTGTCGAAGATGCGCAGCTTGTCGGTGGCGACGTCGTCGAACTCCACCATCTTCTGTGAGCACACCAGCGTGAGCCGGCGTTCCTTGCGCGGACTCAACCACGACAGGTGAATGTGTGCGGTCTCTCCTGTCGAATAGCGCAGGGTCAGAAACACCACGTCTTCGACGCCGGGCTGGAGGACGCACTGACCCCGGGCAGAGACCGTGCTCGGCGTGCGTTCGAGCAGGAAGTCGATCATCGACAGGTCGTGCGGGCCGAAGCTCCAGAGCGCGTTCTCGTCGCTACGAATGCGTCCGAGATTGACGCGCGTACTGTGCAGGTAATGGAGCGTTCCGAGAGCACCGGAGTGGAGCAACTCTCGAAGGCGCACGACTGCAGGGTGATGGACCATGAGGTGACCCACCATGGCCACCTTCCGTCGCTCGCGTGCAGCGGCGACGATCGTGGTCGCATCGCGCAAGTTCATTGCGAGGGGCTTCTCGATGAGTACGTGCTTGTTCGCTCTGAGTGCTGCACAGGCAAGCGCAGCATGTGAGCTTGCAGGCGAGGCGATCACGACGGCGTCGATGGCGTCACTCGCGAACACCTGATCCGCATCTCGAAGGAACTGCACCCCGGACGCGATCGCGCGTACGCGGCCCTCGACGATTGGATCGGGATCGACGACCGCCACGAGCACGCTCTCGTGCTCGCTCGCGACCACCCGCACGTGGTTCAGACCCCACGCCCCGGCGCCGATCACGGCGACCCGGAGGCTGGCAGCGGTCACAGCGCCCAGCGCATACCGAGCAGCAACTGATGACGCACGAAGCTGGGGTCGTCCACCTCGCCGCCGACAGCCATGTAGCGATAATCGGTCTGGACCGCTGAGAACCGATAGTCGAGGCCGACGGCGAGCGAGTTGCGGAAGTTGTAATGAGCGCCAGCGATGATCGAGTAGATGACGTCGTTGCGCGTTGGCGGGCCGTTCACGACCGTGATGCCGTTGTACTGCCGGAAGTGAATCTCGGGCTGAACCATGACGGTGAACGGCACGATCATCTGCTGCAGCAGCAGACGGACAACGTGATCACGGTAGTAGTTGGCGTTGACCGAATCCTCGTACTTGAGGTCGTAGGTCAGCGCGGCGCGGCCCAGCGGGTTGTAACGATACCCGAGCTGGACGCCGGCGGTGACCGACGAGTAGCTCGGCCCCGACGAATAGAAACCATTCGTGTAACCAGCGTGGACGTTCACCGTCGCGTTCGGAGTGAGCAGTGTGCCGATTCCGGCCTGCGCAACGAACGGGTACGAGTCGACCTTCATCGAGTCGCCAAGCCCACCGTAGATGCCCTGAGAAATGTCCGCGAAGATCACGGTCTGAGGAAGCACGCGCCACATCGGGTGGATGCCGAAGCGATGCTGCAGACGGTCCGCGAACTCCTGGGTGGAGCGTTCGAAGATGTCGATCGTGTTGTGATAGTAGAGATAGCCGCTCATCGAGCGTCCGCGCGGGTGGTAGATGAGGTTGAGCCCGAGCGTGTTGATATCGCGGTTCGTATCCGAATCGGTTTCGAAGTTCGTTGCCCGGATCAAACGAACGAAGTTCTCGTCAAAGCCGAACGACCAGGTGCCCGTCGGATTGGTGAAGCCGCGCAACGTCGCGCCGAGGCCAAGTCCGCCCTGCGCGCTCACGTTGTCGTTGCCCGACAGCATGAAGTCGTAGGATGCCCGGAGACTCGCGCGGTACTGGAACGAACCCGCGTTGAACTCTTCTGCTCCCGCTCCGGGATTGCTGGGCGTGAGTCGCGCGGAGGACAGCGACCCCGCGCCGATTTGCGCGAACAAACGAATCACGCCACCAGCGAGGGCGTCGGTATCTTCGTAAAACACGTTCGAGACCAGGCCGGTGGAAACTCCGAACACCGGATGGATTACCGTGCCTTCGCCAATCTTGATCCCTCGACCCTCGACTCCGCTCGTCGGCGCCGTCGCACTCTCCGGATCAAACGAAGTGATCGAGAGCTCCGTGCCGCCACCCTCGGTACCCTGCGCCGCGACAGCGGCTGGAAAGGCCAGCAGCAGCAGTCCGGATAGTACTAATAGTCGTGTCATTCCTGAATCCTAGGCATCGAAGGCTGAGAAGATGGGCAGCATACGCACCGGCGCGTGGAGCGGTCAACAAGATCGGAGTGTCCCTTAGTGCTCCTCACTGGGACATCCGTTCATTCACTCACAGCGTCGATCAGCGCTCTAAGTACCGGATTTGTAGAAGCGAGCAACGTGATCGACCACCGCGGCGAGCGCCTCAGCGGGCAGCATCGGATGGATCGGCAGCGCGAGAACCTCGCGGCATGCCCGTTCGGACTCCGGAAACGCTCCCGTGCGATACCCCAGGCTCGCAAAGCAGGGCTGCAGGTGCAGCGACGAGGGATAGTAAATCTCGGTGTCTACCCCTGCGGCTCGAAGGTGATCACGCAACGCATCGCGGCGCGGAGCTCGGATCACAAACTGATGATAGACGTGGTCCGCGGCGTCAACGGGTGGCCGGAGCTCCGGCGGGAGCTTGGCCGCGGCGATCAGCTCGCGGTAGTGCGCCGCGTGACCGCGGCGCGCCGCCGTCCAGCGCTCCAGGTGCGGGAGTTTTGCGCGTAGGACCGCCGCCTGCAGCGCATCGAGTCGGAGGTTCCCGCCGACGGCGATGTGGTGGTACTTCGGGCGAGCGCCGTGCGAGCGCAGTAGTGCGATCCGATCGGCGAGCGCCGCATCGTTCGTGATCACGGCGCCGGCGTCTCCGATCGCGCCAAGGTTTTTGGTCGGGAAGAACGACAGCGCCGCGGCGATTCCACGCAGCGCCCCTGCGCCGATGCTCTGTGCCGAATCCTCGACGATCGGGCACGGCGCATCGGGAATCGCTGCGAGCCGACCGAACAGATGTACGGGCACGATCGCGCGGGTTCGCGGCCCGCATGCCGACACGGCAGCGGCGGGATCGAGCGTCAGGGTCTCCGGGTCGATATCGGCGAACACGATCTTCGCGCCCAGGCGGACGGCGCTGCCGGCGGTGGCGAAGAACGTCAGCGGCGTCGTGATCACCTCGTCGCCAGCGCTGATGCCGAGCGCCATGAAGATGGCGAGCAAGGCGTCCGTGCCGGAGCTGACGCCGATCGCGTGATCGACTCCGAGCTGCTCTGCGAGCTCCCGTTCGAAGCCCATGACCTCGTCACCGCCGATCAGCACGCCGCTGTCCAGCACGCGTGCGATCGCCGCGTCGATGTCGGAGCGCACCGCCGCGAGCTCGGCGCGCATGTCGAACATCGGGACCTTCACGGTCCCGTCATACTACGGACGACCGATGCCGTAGTACGTGAAGCCGGCTGCGCGCGCCTCGGTGCTCGACCACTGGTTGCGGCCGTCGACGAGGACCGGGGTCCGCATCGAGGTCTTGAGCCGCGCGAGGTCGGGGTTGCGGAGCTCGTTCCATTCCGTGATCAGCACGACCACATCGGCGCCCACGGCCGCTGCGTACGCATCCTTGGTCAGCTCGATCTTGTCGCCGACCATCGCCTTGACGTTCGCCATCGCCTCGGGGTCGTAGCCCGCGACGGTCGCGCCGGCGGCGCGCATCTGATCGAGAAGGACGAGTGCCGGAGATTCGCGGATGTCATCGGTCTCGGGCTTGAAGGCGAGGCCCCAGATCGCCACCTTCTTGCCTTCGAGCTTGCCGCCGAAGTGCGCGAGGATCCGCTCGCCGAGGACCTTCTTCTGCCGCTCGTTCGAGCGCTCGACGGCGTCGACGACGGTCAGCGGCAGATCGTTCTCCATTCCGATGTGACGGAGTGCACGGAGGTCTTTCGGGAAGCAGCTGCCGCCGAAGCCGCAGCCGGCGAACAGGAACTTATTACCAATGCGTGGGTCGGAACCGATGCCCTTGCGGACGTTCTCGATGTCCGCGCCGACGAGCTCGCACAGCCGCGAGAGCTCGTTCATGAACGAGATGCGGGTCGCGAGCATCGCGTTGGCGGCATACTTCGTCAGCTCGGCGGACTTGATGTCCATCACCTGCACGCGGTCGCTCGTGCGCAGCACGGTGCGATAGAGCGTGCGCAGCGTCTCGATCGCGCGCGGATCATCGGCACCGACAATCACGCGTGCTGGCTTGAGGAAGTCCTCGACGGCGGCGCCCTCCTTGAGGAACTCCGGGTTCGAGGCTACGGCAAATGCGTGCTTCGTGGTGCTCGCTACGGCGGCCTTGACCTTGTCGGCCGTTCCGACCGGGACGGTGCTCTTCGTGACGACGACAGCGAAGCCGGTCAGCGCGGCGCCGATCTGCTTGGCGGCCTCGATGACGTACTTCATGTCGGCGCTGCCATCCTCGTCGGAAGGCGTGCCCACCGCGATGAAGACGATCTCGCAACCGGCGACGGCCTCGGCCGTGTTGGTGGTGAACTTGAGGCGACCGATGCGCGCGCTGCGCTTGATGAGGTCATGCAGACCGGGCTCGTAGAACGGCACTTCGCCGCGCTTGAGCGTGTCGACGCGCTTCGGATCGATATCCACGCACGTGACGTCGTGTCCGAAGTCCGAGAAGCCAGCACCCGTGACGAGTCCGACGTAGCCAGTTCCGACGACAGCAATCTTCATGTCGACGACGCTAGCACGCGCTCGTCGCTGCTTACGCCGGGCTCACGTGAGGGCGTCAACCTGAGCCCGAGCGTCACGATCGACCCGTGACTGTGCTTCTGAGCTACAGAGCCCGCCGAAACCGGAAACGCGGCGCAACGGGTCATTCCCGATGCGACGCGTGTCGAGGACGAGTTTCTTCTTAACCCCAGAGTTCGGCTGTGTTGATCCGGCGTTGGCGTAAGCGTAGGCGTCGGCGTAGGCGGCTC
>JACCQV010000704.1 GCA_013813945.1 Deltaproteobacteria bacterium
CAAGATCGCCTCCCTGGATCAGCGCATCCGCGAGCAGATACTTCGCGCGCACATTGCGCGGATCGGACTTCAGTGCAAGGTCGGCCTCCGCGAGCTGGCCGAGCCGGTTCCCGGACCGGACGGCTGCCTCCGCATTCTTGAGGTGGAGGGCTGCCTCGAGGTTGCGCGCCGGTAGCCGATGGCGCCCGTTCGGCGGTGTCCCGGCATCCGCGCGCGCCATCGCGGCACCGGCATCGAGCAGCGCGATCGCGGTGCCGCCATCGTGAGCGCCGGCGTCGATCGTCGCCGAGCCGCGAGCCGTGTTCGCCGCGGTCGCGACCTCTGCAGCGTCCGTGGCCATCGAAGCACTTCGTGAACGCCGGGACGCGGCACCACCGATCGCGATCGCGAGCACGGCCAGCACCGCGACCGCGCCGAGCGCGAGGTAGAGGCCGCCTCGCCGGGGAGCGACGATCGGCGCGACCCCCGTGTCGACGGGCAGCGCCGGCTCGACCGCCGCCAACCGCGTCTCTCCAGCCTCGACCATGTCGAGAGGGAGCGCCTGGAAGTACGACGACGCGGACATCTCCACGCGAAAGCCGGCCTTGCCCGGGCTACTTGCCGCCGCGCCGCCGCCGCGCTGGACATAGGTCTCGAGCCGCGCGAGCTCCTGTTCGAGCTCCTCGGCCGTGCTCGGCCGTTGCTCGCGGTGCTTGGCCAGGCAGCGCTGCATCAGCGCGTCGAGCTCGGGGAATGCCGCGAGCTCGGGAACGAGGGACTCGAGGTGCGGTGGTGGCGTGCGTGCGTGGTGAGTGAGCCACTCGATCGGCGTCTTACCGTGGAACAGCCCGCAGCCCGTGAGCATCGCGAACAGCGTCGCCGCGAGGGAGTAGAGATCGCTGCGGCCATCGAGCGGATGACCGCACGCCTGCTCGGGCGACATGAACTCCGGCGTTCCGAACACCATGCCGGCCTGGGTCAGCTTGAGGTTCGACTGCGCCGAGACCTCGGAGCCCTGCATGAGCTTCGCGACGCCGAAATCGAGAAGCTTCGTGTAGTCGGGATCCTCCCCGAGGCGCATCAGCAGGATGTTGTCCGGCTTGATGTCGCGGTGGACGAGACCGCTGCGATGCGCGGCACCGAGCGCATGCAGTGCCTGGCGGCCGATGTGGAGCACGCGCAGTGGCGCGAACGGGCCGTCGACGTCGAGCTCCTTCTGGACGGTGCGACCGTCGAGATACTCGAGCGCCATGTAGTAGTCGCCGCGTGGCGTGACTCCGAAGTCGAGGACCTTGACCGCGTGCGGCGAGTCGACCTTGAGCGTGGCGCGCGCCTCGCGAGCGAACCGCTGGAGAGCGGTGTGATCCGCGGTCAGGTGGGGCTTGAGCAGCTTGACGGCGACCCGGCGATCCATCGCCAGGTGCTGTGCGCGAAATACCGAGCCCATCCCGCCCTCGCCGACGACGGCGTCCAGACGATAGCGACCGTCGAGAACGACGCCGACGAGGCCTTCCGCAAAGCTACCGGACACGACCGACTAGAAGCGCATGCCGTTCTTCATCCGGAACGAGAACCAGTCCCAGGCGAGGTATGCAGCGCCCGCGGCTGCGACCACCGCCACGATCGGCGCGCCGGCGACGGCGATCACCGCTGCACCGCCCGCCGTGGCAGCCGCGATGGCACCTTTTCGCTTGGAGACCACCTTGTTGCGCTGCACGAGGGAGCTCACCAGAGGAGGCTGCACCACGTTGTCCCACCTGTCAAACCCCCGGGTGGTCGTGGCCGACGAGACACAGCGACCGCGTGCAGGGAGACACAGGCCGGCCAACTACCCGGGTGGCCTGCGCTCGCGCGTGGCCCTGGGTGTGCAAACTCCTGGATCTGCTGCCCCCCATGGTAAAATCAGCCACGATGTCTCAAGGCACTCGCTCCACGCTTGCTCGGCGTCCTCAGCACGGTGGGGTTCTCCTCGGCCTCGCAGGCGGGATGCTCGTCGTGGCAGCCGGCTTCATGGGTGGCTACTTCGTGCTGGGAACTCGCAGCGAGGCGAACGCAGCAACGATTCCCGCGACGCGGACTGAACCGGTCAAGACCGCGGCCGCGCCGATCGGATCACTCGACGCCCTGCTCGCGCAGCAGGTCGAGATCCAGCTCGCGAAGGGAGCCGCGAAGCTGACGCTCGATCGCATCACGTGGGCGGAGCTCGGCCTCTCGATCGACACCGACGAGGCTGCGCGCGTACCGTCGAGCGATCTCAAGACGCTCGCCACCAAGGGCGCGCTCCCGCTCAAGCTCGATCGCGAGAAGGCGGTCGCCGCACTGCTCCAGCTCAAGGCCAAGCACGACCGCGCTCCCGTCAACGCGTACCTCGATCTCGAGGCGCGGACGATCCTCGACGATCAGCCGGGGCAGGGCATCGACGTGTTCGGCTCGCTCCCGCGAATCGCTGCGGCTGCACGCTCCGCTGCTCCCGGCGTCGAGCTGGTCGGCGTCGCGATGCCCGCCGTGGTGACGAAGGCGACGCTCGGGATCGACGACATCTCGCAGGTCCTCGGGCACTACCTGACGAAGTTCTCGGTGTCGGACAAAGATCGCAACTTCAACCTCAAGCTCGCCGCGTCCAAGGTGAACGGCTACGTGATGAAGCCCGGCGAGGAGTGGTCGTTCAACGCTACCGTCGGCGAGCGCTCGCAGAAGATGGGCTACAAGGTCGCGCACGTGATCACCGCCGGCGAGATGGTCGACGGCCTCGCGGGTGGTACCTGCCAGATCTCGACGACGTTGTTCGGCGCCGCGTTCTTCGCAGGGCTCGACGTGGTCAAGACCACGAACCACTCGCGGCCCTCCGCGTATACGCCGCTCGGCTTCGACGCGACGGTCGTGTGGCCCGACACCGATCTCAAGCTCAAGAACCCGTACGACTTCCCCGTCGTGATCCGCTACGTCGTCGCGAACGGCGAGGCGAAGGTCGAGATCCTCGGCAAGAAGCGCCCGTTCGACAAGATCGTGTTCGAGCGCAAGGTCCTCGAAGAGACCCCGTTTGGCGCCGAGGAGCGGCTCGACGAGGAGATGCCGCTCGATCAGACCAGCATCGATCAGGCCGGATTCAACGGCTTCCTGCTCGAGCGCTTCCGCAAGTTCTACAAGAACGGCAAGGTCGTGAAGACCAACAAGTGGCAGGTCCGCTACAAGCCGGTCACCGAGTACATCCGCCGCGGCACGAACCCGGATCCGAACGCCAAGATGCCCGAGGTCAAGGAGTCGCACGGTCCGAAGATGCCGAAGAGCGACACGTTCGAGATGGCGCAGTAGCCCGCCCGGGTTGCGCTCTGCGCGCTGCGCTCTGCGCGCTGCGCTCTGCGTGCTGCGTGCTGCGTGCTGCGTGCTGCGCTCTGCGCTCTGCGCTCTGCGCTCTGCG
>JACCQV010000727.1 GCA_013813945.1 Deltaproteobacteria bacterium
CCGTCATGTTGCTCGGGCGCACGATTATCAGGTAGTGGTTGCGCGCGACGAGGTTCGCGAGCGGGATCTCGCGGACGCCGCTGCCGATCGACTCGATCACCATGCCGCGCTTCGCGTCGTAGATCGATGCGTGGGAGAGGTCCTCGCCCGGCGCGAGCTTCGCGATCGCATCGGCCACGGCGTAGTACGAGCGACTCAGGATCCAGTCACCGTCGCGAGCGACGCGCTCGATCTCGGAGGTCCACATCGCCGTGACGGCCGTATCGACGACCGGGTTCTCGGGGCGCTTGACCAGGACCGACCTGGGCTCTCCGCATCCGGTCACCGCAGCGGCCACGAGCAGCAGGCAGGCAAGACGTTTCATGACTCCCACCATGTGCGTGGCTCGTGCCAGTGGTCCGACCACTGAGATCCGCGTAGTTGGCGCGTCAGGCGTCCAGGTTTGCTCAGGTTTCACCGCCAGGCTTCGAACAAACCCTCCCAAGTGCGCGTCTACACGCGCGACCATTTGTGCGAAAACGGCCCCCGATGATCCGTACCCTCGCTGTCTCGCTGCTGCTCGTCCTGACCTCCCAGGCCGCGGCGGATGACCAGGGGACCGACTTCGGCCCTCAGGCCAGGGCGCTGTTTCGCGTCGGAGCTTGCGGGGGCGACGAGTCAGTGCCCGAGCGGCTCCCCGCCAAGGCCGTCGCGTCCCACTGCAAGACCATGACGGCGCTGTACGCCTCCTATCGCCGTGCATGGGCGGACAAGGCGGGCGCGTACATCGCCGATCTCCGCCCTGCCGCTGCGCCGAAGACCGTGGTGTACCCGTTTGGGGGCGGTGATCTGACGTCGGCCCTCGTCGTGTTCCCGGACGCGACCGAGATCACGACCCTGTCGCTCGAGGCACCGGGGGACGTGCGCGCGATCGATACGATCAAGTCGGGCCAGCTCACGACGGACCTCGGCACGATCGGCCGAGACATCCGCCGCCTGTATCGCTCTGCTCACTCGACCACGAAGAGCCTGCAGGCCGCCGCATACTCCGAGCTACCCGGCTCGCTCTTGTTCGCGCTCGCCGGCCTCGCGGTGTTCGACTTCGAGCCGGTGTCGCTGCGCTACTTCGACATCAACACGGACGGCACGCTCGCATACCTCTCCAACGACGAGCTCGATCGGCGTGTTGCGGCGGTCAAGAGCAACCAGAAGGCGAAGAAGCGGTTCGACGCGAGCAAGCACCTCTGGCTCGAGATGGAGTCCGTGTTCTCCAACGTCGAGATCCAGTATCGCAAGCGCGGTGATGCGAAGGCTCCGCTGCGGACGTACCGCCACATCCTCGCGAACCTCGACGACGCCCACATGACCACCGACGATCGCGTGCTCGATCACCTGCGCGCCAAGGGCCAGGTCAGCGTGATGACCAAGGCCGCGAGCTTCTTGCTGTGGTTCGACGACTTCTCCCAGGTCCGCACGTATTTGCTCCAGCACATGGGCTGGATGGTCTCCGACGCCTCGGGCATTCCGCCGAGCTACGCCAGGTCGGCGGGCTTCGAACAGCTCACGTACGGCGTGTTCACCGGGCCGTACTTCATCCAGGACAAGAACAACACGCGCGGTCAGTTCGTGAAGCTCTGGAAGTCGCAGCCCCTGCGCGATCTGCCGTTCCGGTTCGGTTACCCCGACGAGAACGATCAGAATCACCTGTTGGTCACGCGCCCGCGGAGCACGCCCCCTGCGAAGCCCTGATCCGATCGATCGGTTCGAGACGCCCCACGGCGTCTGCACGATCGTCGAGCTCGCGGACGACGCGATCGACACCGCGCTCGCCGCGATGCCCGCCGCCGAGCAGGCGCTCGCCGCCACGCTGTCGCCGGTTCGCCGCCGCGAGCTGGTCGCGGGCCGCAGCGCCCTGCGCGCCGCACTCGCCGAGCTCGCGCCTGGTCTCGCAGACAGCCCCCTCCTCGCCGATGATCGCGGCGCCCCGATCCTCCCCGAGGGCTGGGTCGGCTCCGTCAGCCACAAGGGCCCGCGGGCTGCAGCTTTGATCGCACCCGCAGGCGCCGCGCGCATCGGCATCGATCTCGAGCGTGCGGCGCCGCCGCGCCAGGATATCGCGCGCTGGATCCTGACGCAGCGCGAGCAGATGTTCCTCGTCGATCGCGGAATCGATCGTGGCCTCGCCTCGACGCTCCGGTTCTCGATCAAGGAAGCGATCTACAAGGCGGTCGATCCATTCGTGCGCCGCTACGTCGCGTTCACCGAGGTCGAGCTCGATGTCTCAGACGATGGCATCGCCCACGTGACGTCGGAGCTGCCCCTCGCGATCGAAACCACGTGGCGCGAGGTCGGCGGCTTCTGGCTGGCGACGGCGCGCGCGGTCCGCCGCTAGCCGCGTTCGTGCCAGTCGCGGTCAAGCCGCGACGCTCATCCCAACGCGGCCAGTCAGCGGCGCGCCTTCGGGACGTCGCGATCGAGGACGGTCTTGCGCTCGTCGCGGGCCGCGGCCCGGATCGACTCGTCGGCAACGGCGCGCACGTGCTCCGAGAGCATATCTGCGACCGAGTCCGAGCAGTTCATGCCCGATCGATCCTTGATGTACTTCTTGAGCTTCGACACGACAATCAGGATGTCCGTGTCGTACGTGCTCGACAGCGCGGGGCCGCCGAACGAAGGCTCGAAGGACGACGGAGAGGCGTCACTGACGACGCGGCGAACGGGCGGAGCCGAGCTGACCTGCGCGGTCGAGCCGGACGGCGACGACCGGTACGCGACGGGCGTCGGCGACGGGCCGCTCACGGAGCGCATCGGGACCGCACCGGGCGGTGGACGATCCGGCGTCTGCGGCAGGGGTTTCGCGGGCTCGGCGTTCGCCTGCGTGGTGGCCCACTCCTCCTTGCTCGGACCGCGGGCTTCGACGGCATAGGCATCACGATGACGCACCATCGAGAGGTGACTGTCCCAGCATGCAACCGAGCAGAAGTAGAGCGGCATCCGGCTGCGGTTACAGGTCGAGACGCTGCACTGGTAGTACGCAGCGCCGTACGCGATCTCCTTCCGGCACTCCGTGCATTTCACCCACATCTCGGCCATGCGCCGGAGGGTAGCCCGGAATCCGCTAGCGTTGGCGACGCCGGCGCAGCACGAGCAACACGCCGAGGCCGAGCGGAAGCGATCCACCTGCGCTGCGGCCGGCATCACAGCAGCCGCCACCTTCGAAGTCCTCGGGGTCACAGCCGCTCCCCGGATCGCCGTCCTCGATGATGATCGGCATCCTCAGCGTCAAGACGCGGGTCGGATCCTTGCTGTCGGCGATCTCGACGACGACGACGTCATCGCCGGCAACGCTGTCGTTCGTGCAGACGCGAAGGCGCCCGTCGTCGCGGATCGCAGCGGTGCCGTAGCCGGGCTGCGTGACGATCTTGTACGAGTGGCTCGTGCTCTTCGGATCGTTGGCGATGATCCTCGTCTCGGCCGCGTGACCGCGGACCGCGGAGAGTGGCTCGAAGGTCGGCTCGGGTCCGCGCGCGACCTTGACGCCCGCGACCTCCTCGATCCAGTCGACCACCTTGTCGGGGCGCGCGTAGATGCCGCCCTCGGAGCAGTCATAGCTGTTGTTGTCGTAGCCGCGCGAGGTCACGCCCGCGAGGTACGTGCCGCCCGGCGTCACGAGGTAGAGCGGGCCACCGGAATCGCCCGGGCAGGTGTCGATCCCCATGCCGCCGGCGCCGAGCTCACCCAGCGGCTTCGCGAGCGAGTTGCAGCCGAGGCTCCTCGAACAGTCGGCGTCTGTGATCGTCGTGGTCGCTTCCTGCAGCTCGTTGACGTAGCTCGTCGCGTTGCGATCGATCGCGCCGAAGCCGACGATCGCGACCTGGGCCGCATTCTTGATCTCGAAGCGAGTCCACCCGCTCGCGATCGGGCGGGGCGTCATTCGCGAGGGTTGCGCGAGCACGAGCACGCCGATGTCGTAGGTGCGGTCCCCGTTGGGATAAGCCATTCGCTTGGTGACGGCGATGATGTCGCCCTCGTTCTTGCGGGCCAGGCTCGCTGCGCCGACCACGACGCTGGTCGGGCCGCCGTCGTAGATGCAGTGCTCGGCCGTGAGCACGACCGTCGGGGCGATCAGCGTGCCCGTGCAGCCCTGCATCCCATCCGGGTAGATCATCGCCGCAGAGTCCGGCCACTTGCCCGCAGGAGCATCGCTGCCGCCGATCACGGGGGCAGGGCCCGCGCTCGCCCCGAGCGGGAGCAACAGCAGGCCTAGCTGCAGGATCAACGCACCGCGCATGAGTCCGACCATCGCATGACCCGGAGGGTTCGTGCAGTGAGGATCTTGGCAACGGCTCTCCGGGGGCGATGCCCCAAGTCGCGGACATTGCTCGCCGGGTGCACTAGAGTGCCGGGATGTTACGTCGGCCCTGCCTCGTGATCGCGCTCGCCGCCTGTAGCGCTCCTGCAGCGCCGCCGCCGGCCCTACCGGCGCAGCGCGCCGACGTCGATCCTGATGGACCGCATCGCGCGGCGGTCACCGCGCAGATCCAGGCGTTCCTCGATGCCGAGGTGCTGAGCGGCGTCGTGATCGGCCTCTACGACGCCGGCAAGCGCGAGATCTATGGCTTTGGTGCAGGTCCCGGCGGCAAGTCACCGACCGGCACGACGCTGTTCGAGATCGGCTCCGTCACCAAGGTCTTCACCGGCCTCCTGCTCGCCGATGCCGTGCAGCGCCGCGAGGTCTCGCTCGAGACCCCGGTCTCCGAGCTGTTGCCGCCCGGGATCCCGCTACCGACGAAGGACAAGATCGCGATCACGCTGAAGCACCTGATGCTGCACAGCTCGGGATTGCCGCGCCTCCCGCCGAGCTTGAACCAGCCGAGGCCCGATCCGTACTCGGGCTACGGCGAGGAGCAGCTCTACAAAGACTTGATCCGGACCGAGCTCGAGGTCGCGCCGGGCACGAAGATCCTCTACTCGAACTACGGCGCCGGCCTCCTCGGGTTCGCGCTCGGCCGCAAGATCGGCGGTGGTTACGAGAAGGCGCTGCGCGAACGCGTGCTCGTGCCGCTCCGCCTCGAGGACACCCACCTCGGCTTTCCCCCCGGTGCGCCGCGCGCGGAGGGGACGAACGAGGATCTGCAGCCGATGGTGCCGTGGACCTTCGATGCGCTCGCGGGCGCCGGGGCAATCGTCTCGACCGCGCGCGATCAGCTCACGCTCATCGATGCGGAGCTCGATGCCGCCGCCGGCTCGAAGCTCCCCTTGCGCGCGCCGATGCGGCTGACCCAGGAGCCGCAGATCGACGAGGTCGGCGCCAATTCGGGGCTCGGCTGGGTGATCGATCGCGAGG
>JACCQV010000754.1 GCA_013813945.1 Deltaproteobacteria bacterium
GACCTTGCGCGCGATGCGGGCGCGCTCGGCGTTTCCTCCGAGCACCCGCCGCAACGCTCCGAGGATCGCCGCGACTCGCGACGCTCGGATCGCGGAGTGCTCGAGGCGCTCCCGCAAGATCCGCCATGGCTCGCCGCGCGCGTTGACCACGTGATCGACGACCGTGGCGATCCACGGGATGTCGGTCTCATCGTAGAGGCGAATGTCGCGGTGATCCGGGAGGTCGCTGCGAGCGGGCGTCACGGAGCACCTCCGATCGTCGCATCTGCGCTCGTGTGACGGCGCTGCACGTAGCCGACCTCGGTCGTCTCTTCGACCGCGAGCTCGTAGATCCGGGCCCGCTTGCCGTCACGTGGTCGCAGGACGCGACCGATCCGCTGGACGTGGCGTCTGCGACTCGCGCTGCCGCCGACGACGATCGCGATGTCGGCGTCAGGCACGTCGATGCCTTCGTCGAGAACCTGCGACGACACGAGGACCGAGATCTCCCCCGAGTGAAACCGCTCGAGGGCGCGCGCGCGCTCCGTGCGTATGATCTCGTGCGTGATCGGCGTCACAAGCAGCTCGCGCGCGATCGCATACGCGGTCGCGTTGTCCGCCGTGAAGACGAGCGTGCGCTCGCCGCGATGACGGGCCAGTAGCTCGGTCAACGCGTCACGCTTGCCGGCCGGATACGCGAGCAAGCTGCGGTACGCGCGCCACGACGACAGGGCTTCGCGGCCGGTCCGGGTCTGGCGGGCGGCGCGCACGAACTCGCTCCATGACGTGTCCGGTGCCGCCCGAATGAATGGTCCGTACACCGAGCTGAAGCGTGCGCGGTGCTCGCGATAGCGCTGCCGCTCTTCGCGCGTCAGCACGATCGGGATCGTCTCGAGTACGTACGGCGCGAGACCGTCGCCGATCAGCTCCTCGGGCTGCCGGGCATAGACGACGTGCCCGACGTGCTGAACGAGCACGCCGGAATTCTCCGGGGGCGTTGCGGTCAACCCGAGGCGCGCCGGGGCCACGAGCATCTCCAGGATCTCGACCGGGCACCAGGCACCCACATGATGGGCCTCATCGATGACGACGAGGCCGAAGCGATCACCGATTCGCTGGGCCCAGATCACGGCACTCGCATAGGTCGACACGGTGATCGGGAGGACCTGATGATCGCCGTCGCCAAGACGCCCGATCGGGTGAGGCCAGCAGGCCGACAAAGCGCGAGCCCATTGATCGAGCAGCACGCGGGTCGGCACGAGTACGAGTGTCGCGACCGCGAGCCTGGCGATCGCCGCGAGTGCGACCACGGTCTTGCCGGATCCCGTGGGCAGCGCGATGACACCGCGCTGACGGTGCGCCTCCCAGCGTTCGAGCGCCTCGCGCTGGTACCAGCGAAGAACCGGGGTCGTCCAGTCGCCGTTGATGCTCGCCCAGTGTGTTTCGTCCGAGATGCGGACACCCGCGTCCGCCAGTTGGCCAATCAGGCTGTCGTGATGGTCGGCTGGAACGCGCCACGCGCGACGCTCCTCATCCCATGCAGCTCCTGGAATTCGCCGAGGATCTTCACCCGCGTGCTCGGCTTCCAGGACCAATGTTCCGCGATCGAATCGAATCCGCATCGCCGAGGGCAGAGCAACTCGCGTACCGGCCTGATGTCGGGCTGATGTCGGAGATCGGCGCGTCGAGCCCTACAACAAGGGAACCCCGCTTCAACCAGGAGGAACCTTCATGCGCACCACCATCGCTTGCTTCGCTCTCGCTCTCACCGCCTCGGCTTGCATCATCCACGAAGCCGACGGAGAAGAAGGAGGTGAGGGCTCCGGCTCCGGATCTGGCTCCGGTAGCGGCAGCGGTAGCGGCAGCGGTAGCGGCAGCGGTAGCGGCAGTGGCGGTGGTGGTGGCGGCAGCGTCACCCCGCATGCTGGCCGCTGGTTCTATGACGAGACCACGCCCGTCTCGAGCAACTGCCCGGCGATCGTCGACCAGGGCCAGGCCGGCGACTTCGGTATCGATCAATCTTCCGTGACCGGCTTCCGGATCATCCCCGGAGACGGCACGTCACCGTTTCTCTGCACCCTGTCGGGCAGCACCTTCATCTGCCCGGAGCGCGCGTCGCAGACCCGGGATTACCGCCCCAGCGTCGACGCGGTCGTCACCGTCCACGCCACCGCGCAGGGCACCTTCTCCGGGGCGACCCGCGCCGCCGGCCGGCAAGACGCCACCGTGACGTGCGCAGGCACCCAGTGCGCCTCGTTCGGCGGTGCCACGCTGCCGTGCCAGTTCACGGTCGACTTCGTCATCCAGGCCTTCTAGACGTCGAGCCGAACCAGCGTTTCGAGCGCTGGATCGAGCCCGGCCAGTGCGAACACGAGCTGTCGACAATCACGACAGAGATCGAAGTGGTCTTCGAGAGCCCGCGTCCTCGCTCCGGGAAGTGACCGGGCGAGGAAGCGCGAGAGCTCCATCTCGTCGGGGCACATGACCTAGAACGTGCAGGCCGCCAGCTCGAGGTTGTCGATCTGCCACACCGCGTTCTCGAGGCACAGGTCGACCGATTGGACGATGCACATGTCGCCGTCCTCATCGATGACGCGGATGTCGTAGGTGTCGCACGCGATCCCGGAGACCTCGAAGACTTCACCGGGGTTCAGCACTTCGGCACCAAGCAGGTCCGGGCCCCACGCGATGGTGTTCTCCGGGCTCAGGTTGATCTCGACGAACGTGTAGCTCGAATCGTTGTCGATCGTCAGCGTCGAGTCGAGCGAGCCATCGTCCTCCTCGGCGCAGGCGGTGACCGAGAAAGCGAGGACGATAGCGAGGCTCAGAGTCTTAGTAGCAAACATGGTCCGTATCTCCTTGAGGGTTTCGTTTCCGTTCGCCTCAGTGACGAGATCGGGGACCGTGCTGTAGCGATGTTTTTTCGAGAATCTACGCGGCGTCGCCCAACAGCCGGTAAAGACTCAGATCGAGGTTGCTGTCGATCAGTCGGATCGCGCTTTCCAGGCTGGGTTCGTCGAGCTGCAGGCTCGAGCGGAGTCGTTTCCGCGTGCCCTGGAGCAGCGCCTGACGGATCTCGGTGACCCTGCGCGAGGCGGTGACGCGATGGATGCCGTAGACGTTCGCGATCTCACTCACCGTGCGTTCGTCGACGATCAGCGCGCGCAGGATCGCGCGATCGCGCGGCTCGAGCTCGGCCACAGCGGCCTGGAACGCCTGCTTGAAGTCAGCGCTGTGACGGGTCTTGAGCGTCAGCAGACGCGGATCATCCGCGGCATCGGCGAGCAGATCGTCATCTCCGAGCGCCTCGAGCGGGCGGCGCTTGCGCATCGCGCCGAGGGCCTCGCGGCCGGCGACCGATGCAACCCAGTGTGCGAGCGGTCCAGTCCCCTGATAGAGCGCCAGCTTCGCGTCGCCACGCTCACCGGCGAGCAGCAGCTTCGCTCGAACGTCTTGCTTGACGTCATCCGCATCAGCGCCCGTGACATTGAGGCGAGAGAGCACTCGGTCGACGCGGTCGAACATCTCGTCGTGAAACACCCGGAGCGCCGCTTCGTCTCCCTGGAGGCACGCCTGTGCGAGCACGAGCTCGACGGCGAACGGCGGCAGCTCGCCGGTGGTCTCGGGCGCAGCGCGGTTGGCGAGGTCCCTCGCGATCGCGGCGTCATCGAACGCGATGCGTGGCCACCGCGCGCGTGCCGCGGCAATCGCCTCGGTGAGGGACGGGTCCATCGAGCTCATCCTACGCGGACTTGCGCTGCTGGTCGCCCGGCGCGAACCGCTCCACCCAGCTCGTGAAGGCGACGAGGAACGCCTGAAACAGCTCGCGTGTCGAGGTGACGAGCTGACCCTGCTCGTCCC
>JACCQV010000763.1 GCA_013813945.1 Deltaproteobacteria bacterium
GCGCGAGTGCATGGCCGCGCTCTCGCAGGATCGCTGCTCGGTCGGTGGCGCCGGCCGACTTGAGCACCTCGAAGCAGGCGGCGTAGACCTCTTCCTCGGAGCCCTCGAGGACACGCTGGTGTTCGAGCAGGCCGAGTGCGCGGTGAACGGCGCACCCGCCTCGGCGGTGTGGCCGCGTGACCGCGACAGGGCGAGCGCGTGACGCGCGAGGCCCTGGATCTCGTAGCCAACGAGCGTGGCCTGCTGGGCGACGGCGGTGCCGTCGGCAGCATCCTCGATCGCGGCGGCGAGGTTGCCACGCCTGAGCTGCGCGCCCGCTCGGGCGACGAGTGCGTTGGCCTCGAGGTAGCGGGCACCGAGGCGGCGCGCTTCTGCGAGCGCCTCGTCGAGCCGCTTGATGCCGTCAGCCTGACCGCGGCGGACGTCGCACACGCCGGCGTAGATCAGGCAGTCGGCGCGGCTCCATCGCGACGCCGTCGCGCCGAGGATATCGAGCGCGTTTCCAAACGTCTCGGCCGCTTCTTCGTAGAGCCCGACCTCGAGCTGGATGATGCCCATCACGCTGAGTGCATCGCCCTCACGTGTGCGATCGCCGTAGCGCTGACACAGCTCGAGCGAGCGTTGCGCCGACGACATTGCGGTCGTGAAGTTGCCAAGGCACATCTCGATCACGGCGACGTGGTTGGTGACGATCCTTTCGAGCCACGGATCGCCGGTCTTGTCGATCAGCTGGACGACAGGTCGATACGCGTCACGCGCGGCTTCGTAATGCGCGCGCAGGAGGTGGATCCGGCCGCGGCCGAGCATGGCAGCCATCTCGTCGGCGATCGCGCCGCGACGGTGAAAGAGCTCGCGCGCGTGCCCGACGATGACGAGCGCCTCGTCGAACCGCCCGAGACGTTCGAGGATCTCGGCGCGGATCCGCAGCGCCTCGCCGCGGAGTCGGTCGTTGCCCGCCGCGGTCGCGTGATCTTCCGCCACGACGGTCGCCACGCTCGCGTTCGCGTAATCGCCCCAGCGCAGCATGCGCTGCGCGCGGCGGAGCGCGACGTCGGCGAGGCGCGCCGCATCGCCTTCGCACAGCCGCTGCAGCTCGTCGAGATCGCTCGGATTCGCTGCGAGATCGCCGAGCAGGCGGTGGGCCTCCTCGCGACCGGCGAACGCCTCGCGTCGACGTGCGCGCGAGGTCGCCGTTGGTGGCGTGGCCCCGAGCTCGCGCTCGAGAATCAGCGTGCGCGAGAAGCATGCGACCGCGGCCTCCGCATCCGACGCGGTGAGCGCGAGGCGCCCTGCGCGGAGCCAGAACGCGGCTGCACCCGCGGCCTCTCCGCCGCGCTCGAGGTGCTCGGCGATCACGGCAGGCGGCTCCTCGCGGCCAGCGAAGAAGCGAGACGCGAGCAGCCGGCCGACCCGTGCGCTGCTCTCGCGCTGGGCGCGTGATGACAGCGAATCGAACACGACCTCGCGCACGAGCCCCCGTGCGAAGTGGACGTCGGCTTCCGTCGAGCCGCCCGCATTCGAGGCCTCGACGAGGAAGCCTGCCTCGATCAGCTCGCCCAGCTCGGTGCCGAGGGACTCCTCGTCGAGCAGCTCCTCGAGGAGCCGGATCCGGATCGCTCCGCCGAGAACCGCCGCGAAGCGCAACGCGGTCTTCGCCTTCGCGCTCAGCCGATCGATCCGCGCAGCGACGACGTCGCGCGCCGACGCGGGAACGTCGTCGCCGGCTTCTCGCACCGCCTGCGCGAGCTCCTCGATGAACAACGGGTTGCCACCGCCACGGGCGAGCACGGCCGCGATGTTGAGCGGTGATGCCGTGTCGCCAAGCCGATCGGCGATCAGCGCACGGAGCTCACCGCCGACGAGGTCGCCGATCAGCAGCAAGAGGTCGGCCGGCGGTGGAGCAGGCCCCTCGGGACGTCCGGTCAGCACGAGCAGCTCGGGACCGGATTGCGGCACTGCCAAGGTGTGGCGCAGGACCTCGAGGCTGGCGCTGTCGGCGAGGTGCACGTCCTCGATGATCGTGAGCTGTGGCTTGTCGCGATCGGCCATCGCCGCGCGGAACGTGGCGAGACCCGCCGAGATCCGTGGCCGCAGATCGGCGACCTCGGGCGCGCCGACGCCGACGCCGTCGCGCAGCTCCATGGCGCGATCGAGATCCGTGGCCACCTCGCGCGCGCGCTCGGCGGAGACGCCCGCTCCGGTCATCAGCGTATGGAGTCGACGGACGAGCTGCTGGCGCGCGGCACGTCCTCGCGTCGGCGGCAGACCGAGCGCCGCCTGGTACAGGTCGATCACGAGCGCGAACGGCGCGAGGTGATGCGCGGGGCTCGCCGCCGTGGTCACGACGCGCACCGGTGTGGCGCTCGATGCATGACGGGCCACGAGCTCCGCCACGAGCCGACTCTTTCCGGTCCCCGCGGCGCCGCTGATCATCGCGACGAGCCGCCGATCCGCCGCGATCGCGCGCTGGAACCACGCATCGAGCTCGCTCAGCTGCGCCGTGCGGCCGACGAACTTGCCGCGCCGCTCGAGTCGCTCGCGATCGCGCTCCTCGAAGCCACGCGGACCGACGACCTCGATCACCCGGCTGCGCCGCGCGATCCGCTTCGGCGCAGGTACCTCGCGCAGCGCGTAGAGCCCGCTGGTCAACCGGCCCGTCGTCCCCGCGAACAGCGGGCGGTCGGGAGATGCTTCGTGCGCCAGAGCTCGCGCCTCCTCCGATGCGTCGGTCGGGATCCGCGCGGGGCCGTCGGTGCCGGCGGTGGTCCCGACGCCCGTACGCGCGCCGATCCGCAGCGTGATCCCGTGACCATGGCCGTGATCGGTGCCGGCATCGCGCGCCATGGATCCAGCGTCGAGCGCCCAGCCCATCGCGATCGCGACGTCGTCCTCGCCGGCGATCTCGAGCCCGAATGCCACGACCAGGAAGTCATCGTCCTGCGCGATCACGACCCCACCGCGCTGGTACGCGAGCTCGCCGAGGCTGCGCGACACCGGGCGGAGCACCTCGTTCGGTGCACCCGCGAGCTGGCCCGCGACGACGACCGTGCGTCGGCGTTCCGACAGCACGCCCTCTGCAATCGATCCGAGGTCGTCGTCGATCGGCTCGTCGTGCAGAACCTCGGCTGCCGAGATCGACTCGGGATCGACTTCGAGGTCGTCATAGCTCGTGTCGTCGGGGATCCCGGGTGGCGAGAACCCGTGCGACGTGATGTCATCGTCGAACCGCAGCGCCGACGGGTTGACACCGATCGCGTGAGTCAGCAGCTCGTAGGATGGCCGGTAGAACGGCTCGGTCGGCACCGTCGCCTCGCGATTCGCGAAGCTCGGATCGGGCAGGGAGTCGGCGAGCTTGCCGACGCCCGCCGCGGTGCCCTCGTGGCCCCAGCGCGCGTTGGTGCTCGCGGTCGTATCGAGGCGAGGTGCAGCGGTGGTGGTGCCGTCGTGGACGTCGAGAAAGCCCGGCGTGCCCTCGCCGATGTCGTGCGGTGGCAGCACCATGTTGACGAGTGAGGTCGTCTGCGACGGTCGAACCGGCGCCGACAGCGAGGAGTACCCCGACAGCGAGGATAGCGAGCTTCGCGACGCCGTGGTAACTGCTCCTGCCGCCTGCGGCACGCTGACCGAGGTGTTGTCCGACGTCCACGGGATCTCGGCCTTGCTCGTTCGCGTCTCGAGATCGGCGAGCCACGTGGCGAGTGAACGCGATCCGGCGAGCATCGCGGTCCGGATCAAGGCCGACGCGAGATCGGCGGAGGTCCCGCGTGCGCTGGGCTCACGTGACAGCGCAGTCGCGATCGCGCTCACGATCTCCTTCGGCACGGCGGGATTGAGGCGATCGATTTCCGGCGGATGCGTGGTGCGGACAGCCTCGAGGATCGCCTTGAGGTTCGCGCCGCGAAACAGCGGCAAGCCGGTGAACAGCTCCCACGCGATGATACCGAGCGCGAACACGTCCGCCGCGGGTGTCGGTGGCTCGCCGAGCGTCTGCTCGGGCGCCATGTAGCGCGGCTTGCCACGCAGCCGCCGCCGCTCGAGCGCCGAAGCGAACGTCGCGCGCGCGATCCCGAAGTCGAGGATCTTCACGTAGCCATCCGTCGACAGCATCACGTTGGACGGCGACACGTCGCAGTGCACGATGCCGAGCGCCCCGCCGTACCCATCGGTCTTGCGGTGTGCGTAGTCGAGTCCGGCTGCGACCTCCGCAATGATGTACGCGGCGACCGGAATCGGCGGGAGCAGATCGCGTGCCACCGCCTGGCTCATCGCCGTCCGGAGGTCCTTGCCCTCGATCAGCTCCATCGCGAGGAACAGCTCGCCATCGGCCTTACCGAAGTCGAATACCTGGACGATGTTGCGGTGCGTGAGCTCGACCGCGATCCGGGCCTCGTCGATGAAGCTGCGGATGAAGCGGCCCTCGCGTGCGGAGCCCGGCAAGATCCGCTTCAGCGCCTGGATCTTCTCGAACCCTGCGATGCCGACGGTCTTGACCTTGTAGACCTCGGCCATCCCGCCCTGCGCGATCTTCTCGAGGACGTGATACTTCCCGAAACGCTCGCGCAGCGCTTCCACGGTTCCGAGGGTAGCATGGGTCGTGGCCGAGCCTTCTTCCTTCGGCGAGCTCGAAACCGTGCTCGGATACACGTTTCGTGATCGCGCGCTCCTCCAGCAAGCGCTCCGTCATGCGAGCTGGTGCAACGAGCAACCCGCCACCGACAAGCGGCTCGAGGACAACGAACGCCTCGAGTTCCTCGGCGATGCGGTGCTTGATCTCGTCGTGGGGCATCGCTTGATGACGCGCTATCCGCAGCTCGCGGAAGGCGAGCTCTCGGTCACGCGCGCGCAGGTCGTGAGTGAAGCCGGTCTGTCCGACGTCGCGGGTCAGCTCGGACTCGGGCAATACCTCATGCTCGGCAAAGGCGAGGAGAAGAGTGGCGGCCGCACCAAGCCATCGATTCTCGCAGACGCGTTCGAGGCCATCCTCGCCGCGGTGTACCTCGACGGTGGGTTTGCGTCGGCGTCGGACATGGTGGAGCGGCTGCTCGCGCAGCGGATCGAGACGGTCGAGTTCAAGGGCTTCTACGACTTCAAGACACGCCTGCAGGAGACCGCACAGGCGCGGCTCAAGGCGACTCCGACGTATCGCGTCGTCTCCGAGCTCGGGCCCGATCACGACAAGCGGTTCGTCGTCGCGGTCACGATCGCCACCGACGAGTGGGCGCGTGCAGTCGGCAAATCGAAGAAGGAAGCGGAGCAGATGGCCGCGGCCGAAGCCCACTTCCGACTCGAAGGCAGCGATGCGGGCGTTCGACCAAAGAAGTGACGAGCTCTACGTTCGTCGCGTTCGCGTGAGCGCGAGCACATCGTCTCGGTTCGGCATCGCCGCCCACGGACCCAGCTC
>JACCQV010000769.1 GCA_013813945.1 Deltaproteobacteria bacterium
CCGCGAGTCTCGCCCGCACGGTCACGCGCCTCGGCGGTTCGGGGCTCATGCCCGATCAAACGACTGCACTCGTCAGCTACCTGGCAGTGTTGCCGCCACCGCGTCCGCCGACTCTCGACCACGCAGCCGTCGCGCGCGGCAAGCAGGTCTTCGATGGAGCTGGCGGTTGCGTAGAGTGCCACAGCGGGCCGCGCTTCACGGACGGTACCCGCCATCGCTTCAAGAGCACACTCGAGCTCGCCGACACGCCCAGCTTGATCGGGCTGTCCGCGAGCGCGCCGTACTATCACGACGGTAGCGCCGAGACGCTCGAGGTGCTCGTCGGCGGCGGTGGCGAGGTCCACGGGATGGGCGACATGAGCGAGCTCAGCCCGGCGCAACGCGCGGACCTCGCCGTGTTCCTGTCGTCGCTCTGAATCAGCGCTCTAGCTGCGCACGAAGCGCGGTCTCGAGGGGACCCAGGATCTCGTCGTCGAGCCGCGCCGCCCGCAGCTCTGTGAACGCGGACATCGCGCGCCGTAGCTCCGCGATCATCCCATCGATCTCCCCGAGCTCGCCTCGCGTGTGGAGCTCGCGGCGGAGGATCGTGCACATGTAGCTGACGCAGCGCTCGGGGCGATCCTCGGCCTCCAGCGTGCAGCCGGTCTCGCCGCGAAATGCGCAGCCCGCATGCTCGCCCGTCGGTGCCTGCAGATCGCCCGGACGTGTCCCCGCCTGAGCGAGCGCTGCGACCTCATCATCGGAAAACAGATCTGCGGTGACGCCGGTGCAGCAATCTCCGCCTGCGAACGCACCGCGTGGCCAGCGCTTGCCGGTCGCGCAGCTCGCACATGACGTCACGCTCGCGAGGGCTCCGGATACCTTGGACTTGAGCGCTCTCAGTTCGCTGGCCGCCGTGCGCTCCTCACCTGTTGGACGTTCCGCTCGCTGCCTCCGCAAACGTGCAGACAGCGTGATGAGCTCGTCTGCACGCGTTGCCACATGGCGGGTGCGCAGCAACAAACGCTCGATCCGGATTATCATGCGGGGCCGAGGTCAGCTTACACGTCCCGCTCGACGCAGCCACGCGCGACTTGCCCACACCACACACAGGCTCTCACCTGCACGGGCGCACGGTTACGAGAGGGGTATTCGACGACGGGTGACCGATAAAGAAGTGTCACCACCCGCCGGGTTTGCGGACGATTCACCGCAGCTCGATCCGCCCGAGGACACCGTCGTCGAGGCCGCCGAGCCGGCAGCCATGCCGGCGGCGAAACCCGTGGCGACCGTGACCGCGACGGCGCGTCGGTCGGTGACCGCGATACCGATGGTGCCGATGCCGGTGATGACGGTGGCGCCGCTCGACGGCGGCGCCGGTGGCGCGCCAATCGATCTTCGCCGCCCCTCTTGTCGCACCAACACCGCGCCGCATGCTCGCCCCCATTGTGGCGGTGTTCGCTGCCGCGCTCGGCACGGTGGCCGCGGTCATGTTGTGGATGCGCAGTGACACCGAGGGCCAGAGGATCGAGCTTCCGGTGCTCCCGACGACGGTGTCGCCCGTCGATCCCCCGGTCACGGTGAGTGTTCGAGACGCAGTTGCTGCTGCACCCGCAGCGCGCACGGTCGTGGCAACCACCGTCGGCAGCGGCGATTGCGCGCTCCAGATCGTGGTCGAGCCCGTCGGTGCCCGGATCTCCGTTGATGGAACGTTCGCGGGACGAGCCCCTCTCCTGGTGCGCGGTCCGTGCGTGCAACACCGCATCGACGTTGCACAGCCGCGGTACCGCAGCGCGACGCGCATGGTGACGCCAACGCAGGCCGCACCGCTGCCCGTCGACATCTCACTCGCCCGCCCGACTCACTCGGTGTTCATCACGACAGTTCCCAACGCTGCTCACGTGAAGGTCGACGGTCGCTCCTTCGGCTTCACGCCGACCTACGTCAAGGTGCCTGCGTTCACCCCGGTCAAGGTCAATATCGAGCGCCCTGGTTTCAAGCCCGTCGTGCACACCGTCACGAGCAAGACCGCTGCGGACCGCGTGACGCTGCGTCTCAGACGCTGACTCACCAGCAGGTATGAAACGATTGCTCGTGCGCCGCGGTCGTCTTTGGATTCGCCGGCCCACCGCACTCGCCGTGGACGATCTGTGCCGCCGTACCGAGCGCGCTGGCCGTCGAGAACAGCGACTCTTCTTCGAGACACCCATCGAATCGCGTCCGATACCGCGGATACCGTTTCCACTGGTCCACGTTGAGTGAGACGTACTGTCGCCACCGCGGTAGACCACGAGCAACCGCGACGGCCTCGAGCGCCGCCCGCTGACACTCGGTGTCCTTGCCGGCCGCCTGCAGCTGCCGCGCCTCGGCGAGCCGGTAGTGCACGACATTGATGCCGTGCACCGCGGCATTGCCGCCCGCCTCGCAGGCGACGGGACCGCGCGCGCCGCACTCGTCGAGAGCCCGCCGCATCCCCGCCACGTGGTGCGAGACCGTGACGCAACGAAGTCGTTCCTTCGTCACTGGATGGGAGACCTTCTTCCAGGCTCCCGTCACACGGATGACGTCTCGCCGCCCGAGCTCTGGCCGGAGCGCTTCGGCGACCGCGCTGGCCACCTCGGCCTCCCACGTGCCTTTCTTGTGCGGCTTCGGAACCCGGCCACGCGCCGCGCGCACCGCGATCGTGGCGCCACCGATCTCATCTGCGAGGATGATCGGACCCGCGTCCGCCACATCGGAGCGCGTGCATGCGAGATGCACGATTTCTGCTCGGCCGAGCTTCTTGCCTGCGCGTGGATCTGCGGGCTCGGCGCGGTAGCACGATGGCTCGCAGCGCGGCTGCGATCCTTGCACGACCGCCTTCTCGCAGCTGGCGCCCAATGCCGTCTGCTGTTCGTCCTCGAGCTCGCGGTGTGCAGACGCCAGATCCGCGCGCCGTTCGCGCTCCATCCGCTCGGCTCGCGACGGCGACACGGTCGCCACGTCCGGGTGCGGCGGAGGCACCCCGCCTGCGGTGGGCGGTGTCGATCCGCACCCGACGAGGGCGACCCAGCACACTGCAACGCGGAGCACGCGAGGAGGATAGTGCGAATGGTCGTCGCGAGGGCGGAGTGATCGTCGCGACGAATGTCGGTGCGTCGGTGAGCACGACAGGAACCACAACACGAGGCGGCCCTGTCACGGCTCGTACTCGACGGTCGCGAACCGCGAACACCGCCATCATCCGCTGGCTGCGAGTCGTCGTGACGATGTCGAACACCGTGCTCGTCTCGAACCAGGTATCGATGGCCGCGACGGCGCGTCGGTCCGCCCTTCGATCGAAGGGTACACGACAAGAACGTGACGAGCGGGGACACGGTCGTGACGACCGCCTCGCCTTGCGCGCCTACGGTGAACGCATGCGCAACCTCCTCCTCGTCCTCGGTGCTCTGCTCGCGACACCCGCGTCCGCAGAAAATCCCCGGTACACCCGAAACCAGAACGTCGCGATCGAAGTGAAGCTCTCGGATCGGGTCAAGCCGATCAAGCCGACCACGGGAATCCAGGGCCGACCGGCGACGGCGACCGAGGTGATGGCGATCGAGGAACTGAAGGAGCCACTCTGGCGTGAACAGGAGGTCATCCTCCAGCAGCTCGTCAACGAGACTCCCGACGACGCCCCGGACAAGGCCGACCTGCTGTTCCGGCTCGCCGAGCACTACGCGAAGCAGCAGCGGTTCTGGCGCCTGAAGTCGATGGAGCCCGCGGTGCCTGCCGCGCCCGCACAGCCGCAGCGGCGATAAGTCGTCACGCGCCGATGACGAAACAGGTCTCACCATCGAGCCCTCCGAGGTGCAAGAGCCCTAAACTGTACGAAGAAAATGCCGGCATCGCGGCCCCGTCTGCTACTTCGTCAGCTCGGCAAGAACGACCACAAGGCCGTGGTGGAGATCCAGCGCAAGTGCTTCCCCATGATCGATTCATGGACGAGGGAGCAGTTCGAGAGCCAGCTGTTGATCTTCCCCGAAGGTCAGCTCGGTGTGGAGATCGACGGCGTCCTGGTTGCGACGTCGAGCTCGCTGATCGTCGACGAGGAAGACTTCGGCGCGTACCACACGTTCGACGAAGTCAGTGACAACGGCTTCATTCGCAATCACGACCCCGAGGGCGACACGTTGTACGGCATCGATATCGCCATCGATCCGCGGCATCGCGGTGTCCACCTGACCCGTCGGATCTACGAGGCGCGCAAGGAGCTGGTACGCGCTCGCAACCTGCGCGCGATCATGATCGCCGGCCGGATCCCCGGCTACGCAAAGCAGGCCGACAAGATGAGCGCCGAGGAGTACGTGCGGCGCGTCGTCCGCAAGGGCATCAAGGAACGAGATCCGGTGCTGACCGCGCAGCTCGGCCAGGGGTTCTCGGTCCGCGCGGTCCTCAAGGACTACCTGCCGTCCGACACCGAATCGCGGGGCTACGCGGTGTTCATGGAGTGGCTCAACACCGAGCACCATCCGGCGGACGCGCCGCTCGCCGTACGCACCGTTCGCGTCGCCGCCGTGCAGTATCAGATGCGACAGATCACGACGTTCGACGAGTTCGCACAGCAGTGCGAGTTCTTCATCGACGCCGCCTCGGACTTCCGCGCCGACTTCCTGCTGTTCCCCGAGATGCTCACGAATCAGCTGCAGGTCCTGGTGATGACGGCGGACTCGTCCGTCACCGCCCGGCGACTCGACGAGTTCACACCGCGCTACCTCGAGTTCTTCACGAAGATGGCGATGAAGCACAACGTCAACATCATCGGAGGCACTCACCTCACCGTCGAAGCGGACAAGCTCTACAACGTCGCCTCGTTGTTCCACCGCGATGGCTCCGTCGACAGACAGTACAAGCTGCACATCACGCCGGCCGAGCTGCGCTGGTGGGGTGTGACCGCCGGCGACGAGGTGCGTGTGTTCGATACGGATCGCGGCAAGATCGCCGTGATGATCGGCGATGACGCCACCTACCCCGAGCTCGCGCGCATCGCCGCGGCCAAGGGCGCAAATCTATTGTTCATCCCGTTCAACACGGACATCCGGTCGAGCTACATGCGAATCCGGTCGTGCGCAGCAGCGCGCTGTATCGAGAATGGAATGTACGCGGTGCTCGCCGGACCGATCGGCAACTTACCGTTCGTCCAGGGCGCCGACATCCACTACGGCGAGGCGTGCATCCTGACACCGTGCGATGTCCCGTTTGCGCGCGATGGCGTGGCGGAGGAGGCCACGGCGAACGTCGAGACGATGGTCGTCAACGAGCTCGACATCGAGGTGCTGCGCCGCAACCGCCTGACCGGAACCGTGCGGACGTGGCTCGATCGTCGGCAAGATCTCTACGCGGTCCGGTACACCGAAGGCGGAAAGAAGCTCGAGGTGTGACGGCGGGCGCGGAGTACAAACAGCTCGCGAGTGGGCTGGTCGTCTGCCGCACCGGCCCCGAGCACGCGCCACAACTCGAAGAGCTGCAGCGGATCGTGTTCCCGACCCTCGCGCCGGCCGAGCGCTTCGAAGCGCGTCACTACCTCCGCCACCTCGAGCTGTTCCCCGAAGGTCAGTTCTGCGTCGTCGATCCCGAGGAGACTCGGGTCGTCGGTATGACCTCGACCATCCGGATGGATCTCGATCTGGATCATCCTGCTCACACGTTCGCGGATGTCATCCAGGGCGGATGGCTCACGTCCCATCAACCCGATGGCCATTGGCTGTACGGCGCCGATGTCGGCACGCACCCTGACTATCGAGGCCGCGGCATCGCCCGCGCGCTCTATGCTGCGCGCCAGGACACCGTGCGTCGGCTTGGCCTCACCGGTCAGCTCACGGTCGGAATGCCGAGCGGCTACGGTGTCGTCAAGGACGAGATGACCGCGGAGACCTACTATGCAGAGCTGCTCGCGGGCACGCGGCGTGATCCGACGATCTCCGTGCAGCTCCGGATCGGATTCGAGATGCAACGGCTACTTCCGGGGTACATCAATGATCCGGTGTGTGCTGGCTACGGCATCCTCCTCGTGTTGCCCGCCGCGCATGATGTGAGGTTTCCATGACCGCGATCCGTCGAGTCACCGAGATTCCCGGCCCCAAGAGCCGCGCGCTGCTCGAGCGGCGCGCCGCAGCGGTTGCACGCGGGCTCGCGAAATCGACCGACGTGGTGGTCGACAGCGCGGACGGTGCACTCGTTCACGACGTCGACGGCAACACCCTCCTCGATCTCGCCGGCGGTATCGGCATGGTTGCCGCCGGTCACTGTCCGCCGTCCGTGGTCACCGCGATCGAGGCGCAAGCTCGACGCCTGCTTCATCCGTGTGCGCTGGTGACGACGTACGAGCCCTACATCGCACTGTGCGAGCTCCTCAACGAGGTCACGCCCGGCGCCTTCGCGAAGAAGACGCTGCTCGCGAACAGTGGAGCGGAGGCCGTCGAGAACGCCGTGAAGATCGCGCGGGCGTTCACCAAACGCTCCGGCGTGCTGTGCTTCGAAGGCGGGTACCACGGGCGCACGCTGCTCACGCTCAGCCTGACGAGCAAGTACGGCCTGTTCAAGCAAGGGTTCGGTCCGTTCGCGCCCGAGGTCTACCGGATCGCGGCGCCCGAGCCCTATCGTCGGCCGGCTGGAATGTCGGAGCACGACCACGTCGAATCGTGCGTGGTCGCACTCGAGCGCGCGCTGATCGCACAGGTCGATCCAGCCGCGCTCGCCGCGATCATCATCGAGCCCGTCCAGGGCGAGGCTGGGTTCATCCCGATGCCGGTGCGGTTTCTGCGTCGGATCCGCGAGCTCTGCACGCAGCACGGGATCGTGATGATCGCCGACGAAGTCCAGACCGGCTTTGGCCGCACGGGCACGATGTTCGCGATCGAACAGGCCGGAATCGAGCCTGACATCATCACGATGGCGAAGGCGCTCGGAGCCGGCCTGCCGATCAGCGCGACCACGGGGCGCGCCGAGATCATGGACGCGCCGCACCTCGGTGGCGTCGGTGGCACCTACGGCGGCAGCCCCGTCGCATGTGCGGCCGCGCTCGAAACGGTGCACCTGATCCGGCAACCCGGGTTCCTTGCGCACGCCCGCACGCTCGGCGAGACAATGCGCCGCGAGCTCGAACGCATGCAGGCATCCTCGCAGCTGATCGGCGATGTGCGCGGGCTGGGTCCTATGATGTTGATCGAGCTCGTGACGGACCGCGTCGCGAAGACACCGGCACCGACCCATGCGGTCGGCGTGATCAAGCGCTCGGTCGCAAACGGAGTGATCCTGATTCGCGCCGGCCTGTACTCGAACTGCGTGCGGTTCATGCCGCCGCTCGCGATCACCGAAGAGCAGCTGCTCGAGGGTCTCGCCGTCGTTGAAGCGTCACTACGTGATGTCGAGGAGCACGGGCCATGACGACCACCGGCGCTGCACAGTTCATCGATGGAGCATGGGTCGACGCGGACGGTGGTGGCCGCTGGGATGTGATCGATCCCGCGACCGAGCAGATCGTCGCGAACGTTCCATTCGGCGGTGCCGCGGACGTGGATCGCGCGATCGATGCGGCACACCGTGCGTTCCCCGCGTGGCGGGCTCGCACCCCGTACGACCGCGGCGCGATTCTCCGGCGCGCGGCGGACCTGATGCGCGCCCGTGCCGAACAGCTCGCGGAGCTGACCGTGCGCGAAGCCGGGAAGCCACTCGCCGAGGCAGTCGGCGAATGGCGGGTTTCCGCTGACCTGTTCGAGTGGTTTGCCGAGGAGGGCAAGCGCGTTCACGGCTACACGCTTCCGTCGCGCGTCGCTACCAAGCGCGTGATGGTGCTCAAGGAGCCGATCGGCGTCGTCGGTGTGATCACGGCGTGGAACTTCCCCGCGTACAACCCGGCACGCGCGGTCGCCGCGGCCCTCGCCGCCGGGTGCACGGTCGTGATGCGGCCCTCCGAGCTGACCCCGCTGTCGGGCATGGCGATCGCCGCGATCTTGCAGGAGGCCGGGCTGCCGGCCGGTGCCCTCGATCTCGTCAATGGGGAGCCCGCGGCGATGGGTCAGGCGATGCTCGACCATCCTCACCTGCGCAAGATCAGCTTCACCGGCAGCGTCGGCGTCGGCAAGCTACTGATGGACGGCGCGTCGCGCACGATGACGCGACTCTCCCTCGAGCTCGGCGGCAACGCCCCGGTGCTGGTGTTGCCCGACGCGAATCTCGAAGCAGTCGCGCGAGGCGCGGTCGCGGCGAAGTTCCGCAACGCCGGCCAGGTCTGCGTCTCGCCGCAACGGTTCTTTGTCGAACGCCAGCACGTCCGCGCGTTCGAGGAGGTCGTCGTCGACGAGGTGCGCAAGACGCGAATCGGTCCGCTGATCAGCGAGCGTCACCGCGAGCGTGTCGAAGCGTTGATCGCCTCGGCCGTGTCGGCAGGCGCGACGATCCGGACCGGAGGTGTGCGTCCAGCGGGCCCCGGGTTCTTCCTCGAGCCGACAGTGCTCGGTGGGGTCGGACCCACGATGCCCGCATCGGCGGAAGAAATCTTCGGACCGCTGTTTGCGGTGACTGCGTTCGATCAAGTCGACGCGGCGATCGATGCCGCGAACCGCACACGCTACGGGCTGGCCGCGTACGTGTTCACCAACGATCTACCAGCGGCGATGAGGGCGTACGAGCGTCTCGACTTCGGCATGATCGGCATCAATGATTGGTCGCCGCAGGCCACCGAAGCGCCGTTCTCCGGCCGCAAGGACAGCGGGATGGGTCACGAGTCCGGGCACGAAGGTCTCCTCGAGAACCTGGAGACCAAGCTCGTCAGCTTCGGCAACGTCGCGCCCTGAACATGGACCGCGCGTTCGACGACAACACGGCGGTCTGGCTGCACGGGGCGCCGGCTGACGAGCCCGCACCGCCGCTCACGCGCGATCTCGACGTCGATGTCGCGATCATCGGCGGTGGGTTCACCGGTGTCTCGACTGCGTATCACCTGAGCCGCCGGTTCCCCGATCGCAGCATTGTTCTCCTCGAGGCGAAGCGGCTCGCAAATGGAGCGAGCGGCCGCAACGGCGGTCTGATGCTCAACGGGATCTCGGTGCTCGAGGATGATCCCGACATCCTCGCCCGCGAGCACGCCGTGACGCGCGCCGCGATCGACGAAGTCGAGGCCCTGATCCGCGAGCACAACCTCGACGTTCGATTCCGGCGTACTGGCTGCTACCAGATCGCGACCAGCCAGCGGTCGGCGGAAGCGGCGCATGCACTCGTCGAGCAGCTGGCGACGCGCGGCCTCCCGCTCGAGTTCATCCCGGCCGCGAAGCTCGAGCACGTGCGCGGCGCGTATGGCGCGGTGCTCGATCCTACCGAGGGCCTGCTCGTCGGTACCGATCTGATCCGCGCGATGCGCCCCCTGCTGGTCGCACAAGGCGTCCAGATCTACGAGTCGACGCCCGTCCTCCGCGTCCGTGAGGGTGCGACCGTCGAGCTCACGAC
>JACCQV010000770.1 GCA_013813945.1 Deltaproteobacteria bacterium
GAACAGATACATTGATCGCGATGCTGTGAATGACGATGGCGAGGTCACGTTGATCACACGCCTGACTCGTGCCAACCATTTTCGCGGCCGCGGTGCAGAGCTGGATCAGGTCCAGAATGCATTGCGGCTGTACCCGTTTCGGAGAGGTTCGTAGGGATTCGGAGGTTGTGGTGAGGGGGGACTCTTCCCGGCACCACGCCGGGCGGTGAAGCCTATGGTCGAGGCGTGTACGCCGAATGGCAGCACCTCGCCTCGATCAGCCACGTCGTCATCGCGGTGGCTCTCGATGGGACCCTGCTGCCGTTTGCGCCGACGCCCGAGGAGGCGCGGATCGACGGCGATACCGCGACGTTGCTCGAGCAACTCGCGGCACTGCCCGGGGTGACCGTCGGCGTGATCAGCGGCCGGCCTCGCGCGCTCATGGAGGAACTGCCCGGGCGGTTTCCCGCGATCGTGTTCGCCGCGGAGCACGGGGTCTGGCGTCACGCCGACGGCATGTGGAACGCGGTTCTCGCGCCGGTGCCCCAGCTCGACGAGATCGAGCATGCGTTGACCGCGCTCGCGGCTCGTCACGTCGGGGCGCTGGTCGAGCGAAAGTCGTGCTCGGTGTGTTTGCACTGGCGTCGGGTCGACGCCGAACACCACGATGAGATCGCACTCGCTGCCGAGGTGCTCATCGACGAGTGGCTCGAGACGCAGCGCCAGCTCGAACGCTTGCCGGAGGCCGAAGCGATCGAAGTTCGGCATACGGCGGCCCACAAGGGTGGCGCGCTCAGCTGGCTGCGCAGCCGCGCGCCCTCGGGTGCCACCGTGCTCGCGATCGGTGACGACATCTCGGATGAGGACATGTTCGTCAGCATGCGCGAGGGCGATATCGGGATCCTCGTCGCGGACCACACCCGACGCACGCAGGCTGGATTGCGCCTGCCCTCGCCTGCCGCCGTTCATCGGTTCCTGCGCTGGTTGATCGACGCCCGCTTGCAGCACCCGGTGTCTGCGCCGGCGGACGTGGTGATCGCGCGCGCGCCGCGTCCGCCGACCGAAGCGCGGCTGATCGTTGTTTCCAACCGGTTGCCGGCCGCACCGAGCGGCGATCGCAAGCGCGAGGTCGGAGGCCTGGTATCTGCGTTGCTGCCCGCGCTCGCCGAGACGAACGGGCTGTGGCTCGGGTGGAGTGGCGCCGAGCGCGATCCGGGGCTGCGGCTCCGGATCGAGGACAGCGAAGCCTTCACGCGGGCGCAGTTCGACTATCCGCCGACCTGGCGCGAACGGTTCTACTCGGGGTTCTGCAACCAGAGCTTGTGGCCCTTGCTCCACGCGTTCCCCGGGCGCGTGCGGTACGTCGACGACGAATGGACCTGCTACGTCGAAGCGAATCATGCGTACGCGCAGCTCGTGCTCGAGGCCGGAGGTCCGAACGCCGAGGTCTGGATCCAGGACTTTCACCTGATGCTCGCCGCACGCGATCTGCGCCGGCTCGGGCATCGAGGTCGACTCGGGTTCTTCCTCCACGTCCCGTTTCCGCCACTGGACGTGTTCGAGACGATGCCGTGGGCGGCGGAGGTCATGGCCGCGCTCCTCGAGCACGATCGGATCGGCCTGCAGGCACACCGCTGGGCGGACAACTTCTACGCGACGGCGCGTGGGCTGTTCGGCGCCGATGGCGAGCGGCGTGCGCGCGAACGCGTGCGCGTGATCCCGGTCGGGATCGATCCCGACCGGTTCGCAGACGCCGCGCTACGGACCGCGTCCGCTGACCTCGGCTCCGTCGAGCGCATGCTCGGCGGCCGCAAGCTGATCCTCGGTGTCGATCGGCTCGACTACTCGAAGGGGATTCCCGAGCGGCTCGAGAGCTTCGCGCGGCTCCTCGAGAAGTATCCCGAGTGGCGCAATCAAGTCTCGCTGATTCAAGTCTCGGTACCGACGCGCTCTGAGGTTCCCGAGTATGCGGAGCTACGGTCGCGCGTCGAAGCACTCGTCGGTCGGATCAACGGCGCCTACGGCGAGGCTGACTGGGTGCCGGTTCGTTATCTCTATCGCTCGTACGATCAGGAGACGCTCGCCCATCTCTATCGCGAGGCGGCGGTCGGCGTGGTCACCCCGCTACGCGACGGCATGAACCTCGTCGCGAAGGAGTTCGTTGCGTCACAGGCCGAGGACGATCCTGGCGTGCTCGTGCTCTCGAAGTTCTGTGGCGCGGCCGAGCGGATGACGCTCGCGGTGCTCACGAACCCGTATCACGTCGACGGTGTTGCAGCGGATCTCGACACGGCGTTGCGGATGTCGCGTGAGGACCGCGTCGCACGCCACGCGGCGTTGCGCACGACCGTGTGGCAGGACACCGCGAACGCGTGGTCGCGGGCGTTCCTCGAGGAGCTGCGGGGATAACTACGGCTTGGTGAACGTGCGCGTGAAGTCGACGTTGCCCTGGCCGTCGTAGAACGTCCCGGTGAACGTATCGCCTTCGATGTCGACGTAGAAGAAGCCGACCTTGCTCGCATCCTCGTAGAACGTCGTGTTGCCGCGATCGCGGATCTCGGTCGTGGATGCTCCGGCGCCGGACACGATCATCTCCGTACCGCCGAGCGCCGTGGGCTCGTTGAGCCACTGCCGACTGTGATCGTGACCCGAGAGGTAGACCTGGCCGAGACCGGAGAGGTGATCGTCGAAGAACGTCTTGACGGCGTCGCCGTTCTGGATCGGCAGCGGGTTCGAGATCGGAATCCCGGCGAGCTCCGGCGCGTCGTAGTCGCCGGCGTTGCCATGCGTGCCGTTCGAGCGATACGGGTGATGGCCGGCGAGAATCGTCCAGTCCTTCTCGGAGACCTCCATCATCGCGGTCGGCAGCCACGCCGCCTGATCGCCGTACGTCGTGTTCTCCCAGATCATCGCGTTCGTATCGAGCACGATGAAGCCCACGTGACCGACGCTGAACGTGTAGTGCGTCGCGGGCATGTTCCACTTCGTCGACACCTGCGTGTAGTCGACTTCGATCTTGCCCTTGGCAAACTCGTTGCCGATGCCGGGTGCATCGATCAGCAACTTGCCGCCGTTGTCGTGGTTCCCGAGCGCTGCGTAGAACGGCAGATTGATATCCATGTACGGCTGCTCGAACTTCGTCTGCCACTGACTATCGGTGACGCTCGAGACACCCGCGTCGTAGATGTTGTCGCCGAGCATCAGGACGAAGTCACAGCCCTTCGCCGCACAGACATCGCGCATCGCGACGGCAACCTGCCGCTGCGCCGCGTTGCCTTTGCCCGCATCACCGATCGCGACGAACCGGGTCCGCTTCACGGCCGGCGTTGCAGCGTCTGGCTGCCCCGAGCCGCTGCCGCCACCGCCGCCGCCGCCGCCACCGCCGCCACCACCGCCGTCGGCGCTGCTGCACGCAGCGAGCGCGAGCAGAGCTGCCCAGAGGATCCTCGTCATCCGCGGAACCTAACTCAGTTGTCGCAACCGGGAGTGGGTAAACTACAGCTC
>JACCQV010000143.1 GCA_013813945.1 Deltaproteobacteria bacterium
TGCTCGACCTCTACCCGAAACGCAAGTTCCCCACTCCGGCCACGATCCTCGCGACCCCCGATACGCGGCTGCGCGCTGCGGGGCTGTCCGGGGCGAAGGCGGCCGCGTTCAAGGATCTCGCGCGGCACGTCATCGAGGCCAAGCTCGTGCCGGCGAAGCTGCCGAAGCTGACGGACGCCGAGGTCTCCGCGGTGCTCCTGCCGGTGCGGGGCATCGGGCCGTGGTCGGTCGACATGTTCCTGATGTTCGCGCTCGCGCGTCCCGACGTACTTCCCGTCGGCGATCTCGGCGTGCGCAAGGGCATGCAGATGCACTTCAACCTCCGCAGCCTTCCGGAACCGGACAAGATGATCAAGCTCGCTGCACCCTGGCGGCCCTATCGCAGCGTCGGCGCCTGGTACATGTGGCGCCTGCTCGAAGGCCCACGATGATGGAGCTCTCTCCCGGATACCGGGACAGCTCGACGGCTGCGGTTGCTCACGGTGACGTGATCGCGGACACGTACACGATCCGCGACGAGATCGCGCGAACCGAGACCGGCATCGTGTTCGAGGCGCGCGACCTGATCCTCGATCGGCTGGTGGCGCTCAAGCTCGGCTGGCGCGATCCCGGAACCCCTTCGATGATCCTCGAGGCACGCCGCTGCGCCGCCGTCCGGGATCCCTGTGCCGTGCAGATCTTCGGCATGGGGCTGCACCTGGGCATCGAGTACATCGTCGGAGAGCGGATCTTCGGCGCGCTGCTCCGCAGCCAGCTCGACGTTCCCATGTCCGCGGAGAGGTACCTCATCACCGTACGCACGCTGACCGCGGCGGTCACCCACGCGCACGAGTGCGGGATCGCCATCGGCGAGATCTCCGGCGCGACCATCTCGGCCGGGCCCAACGACCGACTCGTGCTGGGGCGTCTCTCGCTGTCCCAGGTTCCCGCCTTCGGCCCGCTCGGCCAGATCCGCGCACCGGAGGTCGTCCGCAAGGAGGTCGAAGCCACCGATCCGGCGGCCGCCGAGGCAATCGATCTGTATGGGCTCGGCTGCATCGCGATCGAGCTCGCGCGCGGCACGCCACCGTTCTCCCATGACGATCGCGACGCCGAGCTGCGCGGTCATGCTCAGGAACCTCCACCACGGCTCGCCGATCTCCGGACCGATCTCCCCGTCGACTTCTCGGACCTCGTCGAGTGGTTGCTCGCGAAGCAGCCGTCGGCGCGCCCACCCTCGGCGAGGGAGGTGCTCTCGCAGGTCGATGCGATCATCGAACGCGTCGGCACGCACTCGCGGACGATCCGCGTGCTGATCGTCGACGACGACACCGCCCGAGCGCGCTGGCTGTGGAGCCTCGCCCGCCGCGCGTACTCGGCGGCGCTCGTCGAGATCGCAAGCGAGGGCAGCGATGCCGCGCACAAGCTGAACCGCGATCACCCGGATCTCGTGTTCATCGACTCGTCGCTGCGCGGCGTGATGAATGCCCTCGAGCTGTGCATGTACGCGCGGGGCCTCGAGACCGAACAGGCGGCGCAGCTCGTCGTGATGGGCGCGGTGTCACCGAAGGACCGCTCGATGTTTGCGGACAGCGTCCAGTTCGTTCCCGACGATGCACACCTCGCGATGTGCGTTGTCGATCGGGTCCGGACCTGTGCCACGACGCCGCAGCGTCGCCGCAAGCCGCGCAGCACCGTCTCGGGCTGAACGTTCGCGACGACTACGCACCGTCCTCGAACGCGAGCTTCGTCTCCAGAGCAACGCGCTCGGAGTTGATCTCGCGCGCGGTGCGAAACCCGAGCCGGCGCAGCACCGCGACCGGCGGACACCAGCCGCCAATCGCGTGTTGCAGCAAGAAGCCCATCTGCGCCCAGAACACGAGACCAAAGGTGCCGAGCCGGCCTTCGGTGCGCAGGTTCTTCATCGCGCGCGATGCGGTGAACGAGCCGAGCACGGAGAGCAGCGCCATCAAGGCGCGATCGAGGTGCCATTCGCGGTCCAGCTCCGCGAGCCGGGCGTGAATCGCAACGGGGGAGTCGCCCGCAGCATCGATCGCTTGCCGCGTCACTTTGTCGATCGAGCGGTTGACGTGTTCCGGCGTACGGTTACGCGTGGGGTCATCGTAGGGCGGTTGCCACGTGGTGAAGTTCATGCGGTGCTCCTCCGTCGAGGAATTGCATCGCACGTGCCACCGGATGGACGGTGGACAGGTGATTTCGCGGGTTTGTCGCTGAGCGGGCGGCGCCCACTGCGACGCTCAGGGCCTACGGCGACGCCGCAGCGTCAGGCCGCCGATGAACGCTGCGAGCATCGCCGATCCCGTGCTGCCACCGCCGGTCGAGCAGCAGCCCCCGAGGGTCGGTAACTCGAGCTCCTTGCAGGAGTCCGAGCAGGTCGCGCTCGCATCGCCGTGATCGCACTCCTCGCCGGTGTCGACGATCGAGTCGCCGCATGCCGGGCGCAGGCAGTACGTCCGACACATGTTGGGGCGATCCGCGTTCGCGCCACCCTCGTCGCAGCCCTCGGTCGGCGTGCGCACGCCGTCTCCGCAGACCGAGTTGATGTTCGCGACGATGCAGACGTCATCGATCTGCCAGCCGCCGAGGTGCAGACCCTCGTCCGCTGTGAGGTCCCAGCCGACCGTAAACACGTTGCCCGCGACGTAGCCTGAGAGTGGCACGTCGTGGAACCGCCACTCGCGATCGATGTGGTGCAGTGCGCTGCTGTCACCGGTGTTCGCCGTGTTGTTGATCCACGCCTTCTTGTCGTTGACGGTGACGCGCGCCTGATCGAAGTGGCTGTCCTCGGACGCGAGCCAGCGACGATACTGGAGGTGGACGTCGGTCCACCGGCCGACATGGATCGGCGGCATGTTCACCCACGAGCCCATGCCCGGCATGTAGTTGCCGCCGAGCTCCTGCGCGAGGAACTTGGTGCCGGTGTACGCGACCTGCGGATCCGTCGAACCGCCCGCACCTTCGCCCCACGCCCACGGCGACGGGATCGCAGGGTTCGTCGTGCCGGTGGTCCAGCCTTCCGTGAACGGGTCCGCGGTCTCGAAGCTGGTGCAGTACAGCGGCACCGTCAGCCCCTGGTAGAGCTCGTAGAACGGGTCCGCGAGGTTATCGGCGAGCGTCAGCGTCGAGCCGTCCATGAACTTCACGCGCGCGCGATACAGCACCTTGCCATCGCGGGCGAGTGGGAGCTGAGCCCAGTACTGGCCGTCAGCTGCGACATTGGCGACCGTCGAGCCCGCAGTCGGTGTCGACGATCCGCTCGGTTTCCATTCCACCGTGACCGTGTCGATCTGGTCGCTCGTGCACCGCGTGCTCATGCCGGTCAGGTTGACGCGCACGAGCGTCGAGCCGGCCCTCTCCGCGATCGACCCAGGTGCCGCGACCTCGCCACTCGCCGTGCGGAGTCCGTGCAGCCCGAACGCCTCACGAATCATGCACTCGTGCGGCGAACCGTTATCGAGGTTGCCGTCGTCGTCATCCTCGATGAGCGCCTCGATCAGGCTGCTCGGAATATCGCTCGATCGCCGCATCGTGCCGACGTACAGCTTGGTGACGATGCGCGCGCCTTCGGTCTCACCGTACGCGGCGATCAGCGCCTTGCGGAG
>JACCQV010000790.1 GCA_013813945.1 Deltaproteobacteria bacterium
GGCAGGGAGGATATCGGGCTCATCGACATCCTCGGGTAGCTTGCGCGCATCTGCGACGCCCGCCAGGCCGAGCAGAGATCCAAGCACCGCATGAAGAGCCGCTCTCATGGGACCACGAGATCGACGACGATCGGGAGGTGATCCGAGCCGACGTCGCGCTCGACCCTCCGCTCGGTCACGCCGATCGTGCACCCGTGCAGCAGGTGATCGATCGGGACCCGGAGGAACCATGGGCTCGACGGGAACGTCGACTGCAGCCCGAAGCCGTCTCGGCTATCGCAGAGGCCACTGAACGCGAGCAGCCGGCGATACGGACGTGACCACGGGGTCGTGTTGAAGTCGCCCATCACGAGCGCGTTGTCCAAGCTGCGGGCGCGGACGCCGATGGTGTCGAGCTCGGCGTACAGCGCTGCCGATGCGGAGGAGCTGATGGGGGGAAGCGGGTGGATGAGGATCACCGAGAGCGAGGCGGAGCCGATCGCGACGTCGGCGACGATACTCGGCCGGATGCTGTTGAAGTACTCGATCTCGCCCGTGACCGTTCCACGCGCGAACAGGGCGAGACCGAAGTTGTCGGAACGCGGAGCTTCGATGCGCCCGGTGTAGTCGGTCAGGACGGGCGCGAGGGCATCGAGCCAGCGCTGGTCGACCTCGACGAGGCCGATGACGTCCGGTCGGCTCTCGACGATCAGCTGCGCGACGGCCTTGAAGCTCGAGGATTTGGTGAGGACATTGAGGACGAGCACGCGGACGGGCGTGCCCTGCGTGGGCCCGCTCACTTGCGGAGCCGCCGGGAGTAACGAGTACGCGTGGATGAGCGTCGCGATCATGGCGGCATCGAAGTAGCCACGGTGGCGAAGCGCGAACGTACCGGCGATCGCGAGCAGACCGAGGACGATGAACTGCACGCGAAAGTGAACGAACAGCTCGAGGGGCCAGATCGGCAACAGCGCAGCCAGCACGGTCGCGCACAGCCCCACGGTCACCAGCGAGGCGAACACGCGGGCGAGCTTGAGAGCGATCACTGCGCGCTACGACTCGTCGTCCAGCGGCAGCCCGAGCTGCTGGTTCGGATCCGCCTTCGCGCCGCCATCGAAGCGAACCGCACCACTCTCGTCGGTGTAGTTCGCTGCGAGGCGCTGCGCGGAGATCGGGTCGACGTTCTCGAGGCGAGAGAGCGCCGCCCGTGCGATGTCACTCCACGCGACCGACTTGCGCCCGCTATCGAGCAACGTCGCCTCGATGTCGCGCGCGATGCGGCGCAGGTCCTCATCTCGCACGCCGTTGCGATGCGCCGAGATCCGCTGGAGGGCGAGGAACAGCTTGTCGCCGTCGAACGGCTCGACGCTGCCGTCCCGCTTCTGCACCTTGAGGCCCGGAGCCCCGAGCTTCTCGTAGGTCGTGAACCGTCGCTTGCACGCCGTGCAGATACGACGCCGGCGCAGGCCATCCGCCGTGACCCGGGTCTCGGTCACGCTGGAGTCGCCGGTGCAATAAGGGCACTGCACGAATCGATCGTAGCGCCTCCCGCCAGGTCGGCCGAAGTTTCGGTAACAATGGCGCGGTGAGCCCCTTGGGCGAGGTCGCGGCCCTGTTTCTACGCCTGGGGACCACCGCGTTCGGTGGGCCAGCCGCGCATATCGCGATGATGGAGGACGAGGTCGTCGCCCGTCGCAAGTGGCTGACGCGGGAGGACTTCCTCGATCTCGTCGGTGCCACGAACCTGATCCCCGGGCCCAACTCGACGGAGCTCGCGATCCACATCGGGTATCGGCACGCCGGTTGGCTCGGGCTGCTGGTCGCCGGCGCGTGCTTCATCCTGCCGGCGGCGTTGATGGTGACGGCGCTCGCGTGGGCGTACGTCCGCTACGGCATGCTGCCCGAGGTCGACGCCGTACTTCGCGGGGTCAAGCCGGTGGTGATCGCGATCGTCGTGCTCGCGCTCTGGCGGCTCGCTCTGACGGCGGTGAAGACGCCGCTGCTCGGCTTCCTCGGAGCGGCATGCGCAACGGGCGTGCTCCTCGGCATTCACGAGCTCGCGGTCCTCGCAGCTGCCGGTACGCTGATGGCGTTGACGCGCATCCGCCATGTCCCGCCCGCCGCGGCGTGGCTGCCGCTGGTTCCGCTCGGTCCTGTGGCGGCGGCCTCGGCGTTCAGCTTCGGCGGGATGTTCCTCACGTTTCTCAAGATCGGCTCGGTCCTGTTCGGGAGTGGCTACGTGCTGTTCGCCTTCCTGCGGGCCGACTTCGTCGAGCGCCTGCACTGGATCACCGAGACGCAGCTGATCGATGCCATTGCCGTCGGTCAGATCACGCCGGGTCCGCTGTTCACGGCAGCGACCTTCATCGGCTATCTGCTCGGCGGGGTGGGTGGCGCGGCGGTCGCAACGCTCGGCATCTTTCTGCCTGCCTTCCTGTTCGTCGCAGTCAGTGGACCGCTGGTGCCGTGGCTGCGCAGGAACGCGGCCGCGAGTGCCTTCCTCGACGGAATCAACGTGGCCTCTCTCGCGCTGATGGCGGTCGTCGCGTTTCAGCTGGGCCGCGCGTCGATCATCGATCTACCAACGATCGTGATCGCAGGCGCGGCCGCGATCGCGCTGCACTTCAAGGTGAGCTCGCTGTGGTTGGTACTCGCCGGTGCGCTCGCAGGACTCGCACTGGCCTGGCTCTAGTCGCTGACAGGCTGGCTCACTGGAGCTATGGTCCGGACCGGCAGCACATGACGAGAAGACCTACGATCCTCGCCGTCGATGACGTGCCGGCCAATCTGCTCGCGATCGAGTCCGTGCTCGATCGCGACTTCGAACTGCGATTTGCTGGATCCGGATCCGAGGCGCTCGCGTCGCTGAGGGCGCGGCCGGACGTCGACGTCATCCTCATGGATCTGCAGATGCCTGTGATGGATGGTTACGAGACGGTCACCCACATCAAGAAGATCGTCGGGTGCGAGGACATCCCGATCGTCTTCATCACGGCCGTGTTCAAAGAAGACCCATACGTCAAGCGTGGGTACGAAGTCGGCGGCATCGACTACTTCACGAAGCCCTTCGATCCGGATCTTCTGCGCTTGAAGATGTCGGTCTACTCGTCCTTCCGACACAAGGCCGCGGTTCTAGCGGAACGCGAGCAGCAGATTCGCGAGACGGAGCAGCTGATGAAGGCCGGCCGGAAGCTCGCCGCCATCCTCGAGAGCTTGCCTGTAGGAGTCTTGATCTCCGATGGCGATGGCCGGATCTGCCAGGTCAACGACGAGGTCTCGCGGATCTTCAAGGCGGATGACCTTCTCAGAAACGACACCTACGGCGAGATGCTTGGCTGGTGGAATTCCGACGACCAGGTACTCAAGGACAAGGACGGACCCGTGGCACGCGCGCTGCGTTCGGGCGAGCCATCGCCCCACCAGGTGATGGAGATTCGATGTTGCGATGACTCCGTCAGAACGATCCGGCTCGCCGCCTCGCCCCTGCTGGGGCTCACGAGGGAGATCGTGGGTGCGGTGATCGTCGTGAACGATCTGACAGAGCCCATGGAGGTCGAAGCGGAGCTCGAAACTCGGATTGCTCGCCTCATCTCGCTGGGTGTCGAGCTCGAACAGGCAACGTCGCGTCCCAAGCCGTAGGTCTGGTTCGGCCGGGAACCTTCCGGTCTTACCGGCAGCGGAACTTGGTCATCAGGCTGGGGGATCCGCCTGTATCGGACATCCGGTAGATCACGTCGCCGCGCACCGCGAGCGCCTCCGGAAAGCCGATGCCGAGTGCCGCGACCGCGACGACCTTGGCAGACTCGGGCGTGGTCCAGCCGTCGATCCGATAGACCTGCGACATGTCGAACAGGTTCGAGCCGACCCACAGCCTGCCGTCGTCGGAGAAGGCGCAGTCGCCGATCGCACCGGGCCGGGTGACCTTGATCCGGGGGCTGTACTTCACCGCGAGCTTGCCGGCTTCCTCGACGACGCAGTACACGTGGCCATCGGCCTTCGACGCTGCGAACCCGATGCACGGTCCCTTCGCATGCGCCGGATCGACGAGGCACACCCCCTCGTAGTTGCGCCCGCAATTCGTCGCGCGTGCGCCGCACACCATGCCGTCTCCGGCCGGCGGCTTGTCTCCCATGCCGCCGCCCTTGTCGGACAGATCGACAGGGCCGAGCGGATAGGCCGGCTGTGCGAGCTCGAAGGCGCCCGGCACCCGGTTCCACTCGAGGATCCATCCCGACGACGTGATGCCGACGATCCGGTCGCCGCGGTTCGCGAGGCCCTCGACGTCATCACCCGCCTCGCCGAGCGGCAGCTTGCCCGTCTCGCGCGTCACGCCGGTCTCCGCATCGACGATCGCGTACGCGCCGCCATTGCCGCTGTCGCTCACGACGACCAGCGACGGTTTCCCGTCGACAACGAGCCACGCCGCGCCCGATGCCTCGGGCACCGACGCGGACTCGGCAAACGGGATCGCCTGGCAGGGCTCGTTCTCCGCGCTGCCCTCCGCAGGCACCGGCGTGCTGTCCTTGCCTTTCCCGCACGCTGTTGCGAGCACCGCGAGCAGTAGGAACCGGGTCACCTCCGCGCTATAGCATCCGGCGTCACCGATGTCTGACCGCCGCTACCTCGTCAAGGAGATGTTCGGGCCCACGCTGCAAGGCGAGGGCGCGCACGCCGGTCGTGCGGTCGTGTTCTTGCGGTTCGCGGCGTGCAACCTCGCGTGTACCGGCTGCGACACGGACTTCTCTCCGGAAGGCGCGCGGCGGTTCTCCGCGGACGAGATCGTCGCTCGACTGCGCGAGCTCGACACCGGGCACGCCTGGCGCGTGATCGTCACCGGCGGCGAGCCGACGCTGCAGTGGGACGAGCCGCTGTCGGCAGCGATCCGCGGCGTGGGCTTCCGCGTCCACATGGAATCGAACGGCACGCGGCCGCTCGCGGGGCCGGTCGACTGGTTGACGATCTCGCCGAAGCCCCAGCATCACCCGGCGAGCATCGTGCTCGCAGACGGGCTTCCCGCGAACGAGCTCAAGGTCGTCGTCGATGACACCGTCGACGAAGCGGTCCTCGACCGCTACGCCGCGCAGTATCCGTGCGAGCACTACTTCCTGCAGCCGTGGATGGACGATCGCTACGCGGCGACGCTCGCGAAGACGATCGCGCTCGTCCACGCCCGGCCGCAGTGGCGTCTGAGCCTGCAAACGCACAAGATCATCGGCGTGCCGTAGGCGGCGAGCAGCGGCTCACGGATCACTGGGGACCCCGCACGCGATCCACTCGCCAAGCTGCTCGCGCTCCTCGAGTGACGGCTGCTTGCCGTCGGGCGGCATCGACGTGTTCGTGGCCGCAGGGCCCGAGGCACTGGTCAGATCGATGTGCGCCTTCACGGCCTTGATGCCGAACAGCGTGTCGAAGTCGTGGAAGGACGTCGCGCCGTGGCGCGCGGCACCGACCAGCTTGGAGTCGTGGCACCGCGTGCAATACGCCTCCATGAACGGCTTGCCGAAGTTCTCGTACGTCAGGGCAGTGCCGGTCGGCGGGGGAGGACACATCGACTCGGTGGGTGGCCCATACAGCGGCTCCTCGGTGCAACCGACGAGCACGAGCATGACCACCGCCGTGATCCGGATCAGAGCCATGCCCACGCCATCGTCCCGTAGAGCTCGACCTTGACCACCACCTCCATGTTGGCCTGGCCCTCGTTGCGGACGAGCAGGTACCACTCGGCACGGTCGGAGGGAGAGAACGTGTACGTCACGTCCATCTTGTCGTGCTCTTCGACGATCACCTGCGTTCCACCATTCGCGTGACCGTGGATGTTCCAGCCCATGTCTGCGATGGGTGCGGACAGCGTGATCACGGCCGTGTCGCCCGAGCCGCCCGTCATCGCGCCTTCGACGAGCTCGCCGACCCGGAGTGGCTTCGTCGCCATGATGACCTCACGCGGTACGGCGAGTGCCGCATCGGGGAGCGTGGCGCCCTCGTCGCCGCAGGCGGCGAGGGTCAAGAGAGCGAGAGCGAAGCGGGTCACGGGGTCCTCATGAAGCCGGGTGGTAGCAGATCGCACGGCAGCACACTGGCCGGCGGGCGCGCGAGATCCGTCGGGCGGGTCGAGGCACGGGCCAACCGCCTGCGGAACAGCATCGGCGCCAGGGTCATCCGGGTGCTCCGCGGCCCCCGTCATGGTCGTGGCACTTGCCGGTGTCGGGATCCGGGCAGCAGCATCGCCGCCGACGCCGGACGCCGCAAACGCGGTCACCGTCGAGGCGAGGAACGCCAGGAGGGCGACGACGGGGAGGAGCCAGCGCAACACGCCCGATGATCTAGCCAGATCGCAGGGTTGGCCGTCCATCAAAGCTGTTGGCAGCGGCTGACGGACCGAAACCGTGCACCTCACTCAGTCGGGGCGGCACGCGTGGACGCTGATCTCGCGCCCATCGAGGAGCTCGCAGTGAAAAACCGCACAGGTTCCGGTCGGAACCAGGCCGGAGAGCGTGGCGGAGTCGCACGCATGGCTGCACGGGCCGTCGAGCGGAAGGACGTCACAAACGTCGGCCTCCTCGACGTCGCGCTGGGCGGCGGTGACCAGCTGTGCCTGAT
>JACCQV010000802.1 GCA_013813945.1 Deltaproteobacteria bacterium
GGTGAAGGCGGAGGTCACGCTGCGGCGGGCATCGCATCACCGGCGCGCGGCGCAGCTGTGGAACGACCACCTGGGGCGCGTCGATCGCGCACTCTGGCACTGGCAGCAAGCTTGGAAGCTCGAGCCGCAGCGCACCGAGGCGCTCGAGGCTGCGCGTCAGCTTTATGTCTCGCTCGGCGACGAGGCCATGGTCGCGAAGCTGTATCAGGCGGAGCTCGAAGTCCTCGGGAATCACAAGGACAGCACCGGTCGCCGGTCGATGGTGCGGTTCGAGCTCGGCAAGCTCGCACTCCGGGCGAAGGATCTCGAGTCCGCCGCGAATCACCTCGAGGAGGCGGCGAAGCTCGATCCGAGCGCGAGCGACATCGCCGAGAAGCTGGCCGAGGTGTATGCGAGCCCCGGCTTTCGCGGCGGGCAGACGCGGCACAAGGCCGGCGAGCTGTTCGTGGAGCTCGGCCGCCAGCGCATCAAGACGCGCGATGACGCGACGGGCATCAACTATCTGCGCCGCGCCGTCGGCATCGATCCGTATTCGAAGGGGTCGTCGGAGGCGCTCCAGGAAGCACTGCAGGAGTCATCGCAGTGGCAGGAGCTCGATCGCGCACTTCGTCATCGCAGCGCGGTGGTCACCGATCCGGGCGAGCGCGCGGCCGTGTTGCGGCGGCGTGCGGCGCTGTATCGCAACCAGCTGCCTGATCACGCGGGCCTCGTCGAGGTCCTGAGCGAGCTCGTCGCGTACGAGCAGCCCGGAAGCAAGGCGTCGCGCGAGCTCCGCGAGCTGCTGCGCGATGATCAGGACTGGGAGGCGATGTCCCGGCTGATGGAGGCCGAGATCAACGCACTCGCGCAGAACCCCGAGACGCCGGCCGAGGAGATCGTGGCCGAGATCCTCGAGCTCGCGACCGTCGCGCGCGAGCACATGGGCGATCGCGATCGTGCTGCCGAGCTGCTGCACCAGGCGCTCGGCGTCGATCCGATGCACGAGGAGGCGCTCGCGCGCTATGTCGATCACTTCCGCGAGCGGCGTGACTGGCGCGGGCTGATCGAGCTCTACGAGTTCGCGCTCGATAACGCGCGCGAGGCCGCGTCGCCACCCGATGAGCTCGTGCGTCGTCTCGAGGAGATCGCGCAGCTCGCGGAGCTCCGGCTCGGCGACATCGATCGGTCGCTCGAGGCGTGGAATCGGATCGCCGCGCTCGAGCCGAACAGCCCCAAGGTCGCCGAGGCGATGCGCCGCCTCACCGCGCGCTCGAAGATGTGGCAGCAGCTGGTCGCGAGCCTCGAGCACGAGCTTGCGACGGCGAACGATCCGATCCAGCGGATCTCGATCCTGAAGAAGATGGCGCAGACCTATCGCGAGCGGCAGATCGATCCGCGCCGGGCGATCGAGCTGTACGAGCAGGTCCTCACCGAGAATCCAGGTGATGACGCCACGCTGAAGGCGCTCGCCGAGCTGTACGAGCGCGAGGGCGATGACGCCGGACTCGCGACTGCCCTGCGCCGGACGCTCGATCTCGAGGAGCTCCGGGTCGTCGAGGCCATGCAGCGTGCAGGCAAGCCAAAGGATGCGCCGAAGGAGTGGCCGGTCGCGAAGCGCTCGGAGCGACTGACCCTGCTCCGCCGCCTGGCCCAGCTCTACGAGACGCGCCTCGCGGATGTCGACGGTGTCGTCTACGCGTCGAGCGCGGTGCTCGAGCTCCTCAGCGGCGATCGCGATGCGCTGGAGCGCATGGAGCGCGTGCTCGAGAAAGCCGGCGACCCGCGCCTCGAGCAGACGCTCGAGTATCACGCCGCCGCATCGGGATCCCCCGCGGAGCGCGCGAAGCTCCTGAAGCGTCTCGCCAAGCTGGCCTCCGCGCGCGAGGACGACGTCGCCGCGCTCGATCGCTGGGAGCAGACGATCAAGGCATCGCCGTCCGATCCAGATGCGCTCGCCGCGCTCTCGCACCTCTACGAGAAGTTCCAGCGCTGGCCCGAGCTGGCGCAGGTGATCGAGCGCATGGACGGCGGTCGTCCCCTGCCCGCGCCCGGGACCACGGAGGCAGCGATGCGTGGCCTCGAGCTCGAGCGCTACGCGACCGTGGTGGACACGCATCTGCAGGATGGGCCGCGCGCGATCAAGGCGTGGCACCGCCTGCTCGAGCTGACGCCGCGTAACCGGACGGCACTCGAGGCGCTGGTCCGCCTCTACCGCACGGCGACGAAGTGGCGCGAGCTCGCCGATGTGCTCGGCGCGCAGATCGCTTCGTTCTCCCAGCTGGTCGCGCCCGATGATCGCGAGCTCGCGTGCGCCGCGGCGATGGAGCGCGCGGAGATCCTCGAGGAGCGGCTCGGCGCCCCCGCCGAGGCGATCAAGGTCCTCGATCACCTGATCCGCGATCTCAATCCGAACCATCTCGACGCCCACACGGCACTGCGCCGACTGCACGAGGCGCGCGGCGACTTCGATGCCGCGGTGCGCATCGCCGAGCGCGAGATGTACCTGTCTCCGGAACCCGTGCGGAAGATCGCGCGAGGTCTCGAGATCGGCATGATCTGCCGCGATCGCCTCAACAATCCGACGCGCGCTCTGCAGGCGTTCAAGCGCGTCCTCGAGCTCGAGCCCGAACAGGACGAAGCGCTCGCCGCGACGGCCGAGCTCCTCGCTCGGCTCGGCCGCTGGAAAGAATACGTCGCCATGCTGGAGCGCTCGCTCCAGACCCTGCCGGGACGCGACTCTCCCGAGGCCGCCGACTACGCGGAGGCGCGGCGCACCGTCGTGCAGCGGATCGCCGCGGCGACCGCGGACAAGCTCGCCGATCCCAAGGGGGCATTCCGGTGGTGGCGGCGAGCGCACGACGAGGCCCCCGATGACCAGACGCTCGCGGACGTCCGGCGTGCCGCCGAAGCGTACGGGTTGTGGCGCGAGCTCGCCGAGGTCCTCACCGACGAGCGCAAGCGCCTGGTGGCGATCGGGTCCGCCGGCGTGCCCGCAGAGCCTGCGCGCTACGTGGGGCTGTCGCGCGAGCTGGCGGACCTCGCTCACCGCCGGCTCGCTGACAAGCCTCGCGCGTTCGCGGTGTTCGCCGAGGCTCTCGCGGTTGCGCCGCGCGATGGCTCCCTGCTCGCGGAGCTCGATCGTGTCGCTGCCGAGATCGATGTACGCGCGACGTGGAAGTCGTTGCTCGACGCCTACGAGGTCGCGCTGCTCGCCGCCGCGCCCGCCGAGCGCGTCGACCTGTACCTGCGGCGTGCGAAGCTCCTCGACGAGCGCGTCAACGATCCGAAGGCAGCGGTCAACGATGTGCTCGCCGCCTTCTCGTGGGCCCCGGATCGCGATGACACGCGCGAGATCCTGGTCTCGCTGTCGAGCAAGGCCCGTACGTGGAATGACGTGGTCGCCGTCGATAGTGCGCTGATCGATCGCGCACCCACCTCCGC